>JAUPVN010000076.1 GCA_030917025.1 Patescibacteria group bacterium
GCCGCCAATGCCTTGTATGTGGCCTTATAGCCACGTCTATAGAGCAATACGACCTTTCTAGCACTATAGTAGTAAAAAAGCGTTCTGGGGCCTCTGAGAGCTTCTCGCGCGATAAATTACTTATTAGTATTGCTAAGTCTACCGATCATCGCCAACATTCCAATCAGACAGCTAGTGAACTCACTACAACTATCATTTATATGCTCAAAAAAAAGCATATACCGTTTAATGCAATAAGTAGCCAAGATATATCACAAATGGCTAATTTGGTGCTAAAACGCTACGATGCAGCAAGTGCAGTTAGATACCTATCTTTTCAGAAACCATTGCGCGATGCTAAAGACATTAAAAGTGCTTTAAAATAAGCTATTCTGTATTTTTTTATTGGGTTTGCTTTTTACTGCCTTGGTTGTTACGTCGAATTTACCTAAATATCTGCCAAATATAAGCCGTGTTTGCGAATTTATAGCCGCAAAACTACTATAAACAATAGTTGTAACTGGCAAATATACCCACTGTAAAATCATGTATACACGGTGTCTTATTTTATAATGCGGAGGTTTAGGTGGTAAAAGCCTAATACTTAAAAAAATACTTAAAACTAACCCCGCCATAGCTATGCGCTGGATATAACTTGCAATTATTGGAAGCTCGTTGGCTACAAAGCTTTGGTTTGCCTCTGGAGCTAAATATAAAGGTACCCATGCACCCAATAACAACAAAAGTGGCGCAGTTGCCCAAGAAACATGACCCTCTATTAAACGATTAGTTTTAAAAAATAAATCCCATTTTGGTACTTTATTTTTGTTTCTCCAGCCAGTTTGTAGCACATAAGCAACATCTGATGCTCCCCAAGCCCAACGTCTAATTTGCACAAACTGGGCCCGCAAAGTTTTTTTAAGCGTTACATCTAGCACTGCATCCTGATAAATTGGAATTAAAAGTGGGTAGACCTCGTGATTACCGTTATATGTAAAATATGTACGCCAAAACTGATGGCCGTCTTCTACTATTGTGCGAACGCTCCAATAATCTGTATCTATAAGTGTTTTAAGGGTTTGTGAATGCGATGCAAAATTACGTAACATGTGTGGCCTTAAAGAAATTACAATATTCCAAAAAGAATTACCAGTGGCTATTACCCTCATTGGTGCTGGTACATCCCAAATATTATTAGTAAAAACTGCAATTGGTTGAAAAGATGCATGTACAGGATCTGGACAAGCCAAATAAGCATAAGATACGGCGGCAAAATACTGTGGATGAGGGCGATTGTCGGCATCTAGAGTAGTAACAATAACATTTAAAGGATCAATTTTATTTTGCTGGCAATATTTATTAACTTGCCGGACAGCATAAGTTATGTTCCCGCCCTTGCCAATTACTTCGTTTGGTATGTTATCTGGGTGCACTACAACCTCTATATGGCCAAATTTGCCCTTGTATTGGGTGGCTAACTCTTTAATATCTTTTAAAACTTGCGGGCCACCACGCTGTTCTACGGTAATAAAAACTAATAAATTATTAAGCGGAAAATTGCTAGTTGTTAAGCTTTTAAGGGTGGGGCCAACTATTTCTTTAGATTCGTTATATACTGCAATAATTATTGCGTGTTTTATGTCTTTTAACCTAGCCCTGTCATCAAACTGGGCCCTGTGTCTTATCATGTTTCTGTAATGCCAACGCGGCGAAATGCCTTCTTCGTACTTTGCAAACGTTGCCTCTGGATTGTCTAGCTCATTTGCGTGTTGTAGCCAATCTACGGCCATAGTGTTATTTAAACGCCTGTAACCCTGAACCATTCTTACTGTCATTAGTAGTGTTTTTACAAACCACAAAAGCAAATAAGCCACCACAAAATATGCCGCAAGCTTAGGGTTAATAAAACTTAAAACCACCGGAATAGCTAAAACACTCCAGCTTAACACCCCTGGAACCATCTCGAATATTCTATACACTCTGTCGCGTTGGCCTACAAGCGGGATTTCTATAGATTTCATTGTTTTTACTGCAAGTTATATACGGCACCGCTAACAACAAACAAAAAGAAAAGCACAATAAGTGTTAATAGTAAAACAACAACGCTTAAAGCTCTTTGCATTGAATAAACTTTTGCGGCTATAAATATACTTATTGCGGGTATTAATATTGCAGCTATTGCAAAACTATAAAGTTCTAAAGTATCTGCCCTACTGTAGCCCGCCAAACCCTTTATAACCTCGTAACGCACAATTGTAACAGATTTAGTTGTGTCTATTCTTAACAAAGACGCAACCACACTAAGCAAAACAGCCGCCACAACAGCAATATGCAAAAATAAAATCAATCTATCCTGAAAGTATTTTTTACTAAACATTAAACTTATTATACACCAACCCAGGCTAACTGGTTATTATTAAAAGACTTATTTTGGTGCGGGTGGGGGGAGTCGAACCCCCGTCTCAGCCTTGGGAAGGCTGCATAATAGCCGTTATACGACACCCGCAGGTATATATAATTATACTCGGTTCGACTCCGAGTCGGCCACAGATATTTTTTTACAAAAAATTCCGCGACCCCGCCTCGACTCTGGCGCGTTCGCGCGCAGGGTTTCCGGCCTTGCAAAATGCCACTGGCATTTCTCACCCCGTCTCAGCCCTAAAGAAGGCTGCATAATAGCCGTTATACGACACCCGCAATATTGTGGAGCCACCTAGCAGAATCGAACTGCTGACCTACACGTTACGAATGTGTCGCTCTACCAACTGAGCTAAGGTGGCATAATCTATATCAGTATTGTACTAAATTAACCTCTGTATTTGTAGCCTATTTACATATATTTACAAACATATTACATTTGTTAACATTATATTTGATTGCAAAAAGGGCCCTATTCTGGTACGATATCAAGTGCAATTTTGCAAAGTTTGGCCTACATGGGCTCGTGGTGTAGAGGCCTAACATGCCTCCCTGTCACGGAGGAGATCGCCGGTTCGAATCCGGTCGAGCCCGCCAAGAATAACTCACAAAAAAGTGGGTTATTTTTATATAATATCTATAATTAGACTAAGGTTTTATGTAAACTTGGGCGGGTTGTTGTTCTTTTATATCATTTAAGTATTCTTTTAGCTCTTTATAACTAAAGAATATTCTAGATGCTTTAAATTTATCGCCCTCTACGGCATCTAGTTTAACTATTTCTAAACCATTATTTAGCTGAATAATCTCAGAAAACTGCCCTGGCTGTAGCCTACTTAGAGCATCGATGGTTTGGGGTGGGATATTTCTGTCGTTTTTATCAAATAAGTAACCGTACTGACCACCATTTTCTTTAGATGTAAGATCGTCTGAATGAGCTTTTGCAACATCGGCAAAATTTGCACCGGCTTTAAGCTGTGCCAAAACATCTTGGGCGTGTGGATTAACTGTTGTATCGAGCGATTGAACAACTTTATTGTTTAATAACACTTGGCGGCGGGTGTTTTCAAAATCTTGCACCGTCCAATCGTAATATTTTTTTAATACATCTTGTAGCAAACCCGCGTCTCCACCCAACCTGTTTTGTGCTTGCATTAAAGCGATATCGTCACTAACTTCTTTTTCGCTTACTGTTATGCCTTTTTCTCTGGCAATTTTTTTTGCATAAGCGTTATTCATAACC
>JAUPVN010000077.1 GCA_030917025.1 Patescibacteria group bacterium
ACGACGCTCTTCCGATCTAGCATTATTTTTTTAATATCAAGGTATAAATTATAAAGATCGTTCGTGTATTTCAGAGGTGTAAAGGTCTATTCTGTCACCATCCTCTATTTCTAAACGAGCTGTAGTTTGTAGGCTTATTCCGCAAAGTTGGCCAAGAGGCACCTGTTTTGTTTCTGTGGGGCCATGCTTAAGCATAACTACAGGCAAATCTGCAGCAATTACCTTTTCTTTTCTGTAAATTGTAGCCAAGCTAGGAATAACTAATTGGCCTTTGGTGACTTCTCCTCCACAAATTAGTTCATTTTTAGATGTTTTAAATACGGCTTTTACTACTAGGCTACCTTGTTGGGTAACAATTTCTTCTGGCAAAAGCAAATTACTCATCTCTTTACGAGCATCATCTATTAGCTCGTAAATAACTTTAAATAATCTTACACTAACGTTTTCGCGCATGGTTATTTGTTTTACATTTTGGGGCATAGAAACATCAAAACCGTATATAACGGCCTTAGCTGTTGATGCCATTCTTACATCGTTTTCTGTTACCGCACCAACGCTAGAGCCTACTATTCTAACAGACACTTCATCTGTGTCTAAAGTCTTTAAAGTATCTATAACAGATGTAAGAGAGCCTTGCACGTCTGCTTTTACAACAATATTAAACTCTTGTTGTTGAGTTTTTTGGTTAATTAATCGAATAAGTTCTTTGCTCGACATAGCAGAGCTACCCATGCTATTTTTGTGATCTATGCCATATTGGCTAGATAATGTTCGTGCTAGCTTTTCATTTTTTACAACAGTAAAGCTTTCTCCAAATTCTGGTAAGGCTTTAAAGCCCGTTACTACCACTGGCGCAGACGGAGAAGCCGTTTTAACTGGTGTTGTAGATGTAGTAGATTGTAAAATACGTACCTTTGCGTACGTGTCTCCTGCAACCATAAAATCTCCAACGTTTAAAACACCCTGTTCTACCAATGCTACTGCAATGGGCCCCTTACCGTGTTCCATATGAGATTCTATAATTAAACCTTCTGCCGGTACATCGTAATCTGCTTTTAGTTCTTCTATATCGGCCACTAGTAATACCATATCTAGCAACTTGTCTAAACCTTCTTTAGTTTTAGAAGAAACAGGCACAATTATTGTATCGCCACCCCAATCTTCTGGTAACATCTCTTGTTCGGCTAATTGTTGTTTAACTAACTCTATATTGGCGGCTGGTTTATCTATTTTTGTAACAGCAACAACCATGTGTACGCCGGCTTTTCGTGCAAACCTAATAGCCTCTAGAGTTTGTGGCTTAATACCGTCATCGGCAGCAATCACAATTATTGCTACATCTGTAAGCCTAGCACCGTGTTCACGCAAGGCGGCAAAAGCCTCGTGCCCAGGTGTGTCTAAAAAGGTAATTTTTCTTTCTTTATGAACAACCTGATACGCAGATATGTGTTGAGTAATTCCCCCAGCCTCTTTATCTACAACACTGCTGCTTCTAATTACATCTAATAGGCTGGTTTTACCGTGGTCTACGTGGCCCATCACAGCTACAACCGGTGGGCGCTGAGATGCATTTGCAGAAACATTACGTACCCTTGTTGCCAAAGTATCGGCAACAAGATCTGTTTTTTTAACAACAAGTTCTATATCTAGGCCAAGCTCGTCTTTAATAATATTGGCTGTATCGGCATCTATGGTTTCGTTTATTGTTACCATTATGCCATTTTTAAACAACTCTAATATTAGTTTACTTGCCGGTAAAGTAAGCTTATCGGCCAGCGCGCCAACTGTAATGTGCTCGTCTATCTCTATTGTTCGTGCCATCCGATAAGCTCCTTATTTTATTGTTGTTTTTGGCGGGCTACTTTGTGCTTAGTTGCAACAAACGTAATACCCGCTCAAAAACAAACAGTTTACTATTATTTAACTCTTAAGACTTAGGGCAATTTTGCGGGCTTCTTTGTTAATCTCTAAAACCTTAAATTGCTTTTTTTCGTTTAGGTTAAATATCTTTTCTGGGTCTACGGCGTCGTCTTGGCTGGCCGCAATTTCCGATACGTGTACTAAGGCCTCTACAGCTGGTGTAAGCTGTACAAAGGCACCAAATGGCGTTATACGGGTAATTGTACCTTCAACGGTTTGGCCTTTTTTAAACTTTTCTACATCTTGCATCCATGGGTCTTCTGTTAACTGCTTAATACTTAAGCTTAAGCGGTCTTTATCGGCTGCAATAACCTTAGCTTTAATTCTTTCGCCATTTTTAACGTATTTTTTAGGGTCTTCTACGCGTTCCCAAGATATCTCAGAAATATGAACAAGCCCCTCTATACCATCTACGTTTATAAAGGCACCAAAATCTATTACTCCTGTAACTGTGCCCTCAACCACATCACCAACGTTAAGCTCTGCAAAACGTGCTTGCATGTCGTCTTTAATGGCTGCCTTTTCGCTAAAGATAAGTTTATTATCTTTGCGGCTAGCATCTAATATACGTACACGCAGTGGCTTGTTAATAAGCGAGTTTAGTTTTTGCAAAATTTCGTCTTTATCTGCACCTGTAACACGAGGGTAATGATCGGCACTTAGTTGGCTAACTGGCATAAAGCCTCTTATACCTTCTAGTTCTATTAGCAAACCGCCCCTGTTGGCGTCGTAAGCTATAACCTCTATTACCTCTTGAGATTCTGATACTCGGGCTAGTTCGTCCCAGCCTCTGTCTTTAACGGCTTTTCTTAAGCTTAATAGTGCGTAGCCTTCGTCCATTTCTGGGTCTACAACACTAGCGCTAACCACTTGGCCAACATCTAATTTTTGGCCGCCAATCTCTCGCCTTAGTACCACACCTATACCGTGTGGGCCTAAATCCATCCAAATTTCATGTTTTTTAATTTTGGTAACTGTAGCTTCTACAACATCACCGGGTTTTAACGGAACAGCATCAAACTGTTCTAACAGATCGTCCATCGTTACTTTAGTTGACATATATTTACTCCTTATTTGATATATTTCTGAGTCATGTTTGGCACTAATCACCCGGACGTTAAGGAGATTATGCTACCAAGATAACTTACAGATTACACACAGTATAACGCATTACCACCGCAAGTGCAACAGATATAAAACTTTATTAACTTAACAATCTACTAATTTATAACAAATATTTTGTGCTACAATTTATATATGATTTTAGCTATAGATATTGGTGGCACAAAAACACTAGTAGCCCCCTGCGACAATAACGGTAAACCTGTTTCTGAACACAAGTTTCCTACCCCCCAAAGTTACGATAAATTTAAAAAAGAATTAGCTGCTGTTATTGCAACAATTACAACAGATTATTCTCTGTTAGTTGTGGCAGCTCCAGGCAAAATTAATCGTAAAGATGGGTCTGTAATTAGGTTTGGTAACCTACCCTGGCAAAACGTGCCTCTTAAAGAAGACTTGCATAAAATTACAGGTAAAACTGTACTTATAGATAACGATGCCAACCTAGCTGGGCTTTCAGAGGCAAATCGTATTAAACCATTGCCACACATTGCGCTTTACATAACCATTAGCACAGGCATAGGCACCGGTATAATTAAAGATGGCGTAATAGACCCAGACTTTGCAGATTCAGAGGGCGGCGCCATGTTGTTTGAACACGATGGCCAATTGCTAAGGTGGGAACAAATAGAAAGTGGCAAAGCAATTGTAGCCCAATACGGCAAAAGAGCCTCAGATCTTAACAGTAAGGCCGCCTGGAACGATATTGCCAGATGGTTTGCTATTGGCATAGTAAACCTAGCAACTGTTTTAGAACCAGATGTTGTTATAATTGGTGGCGGTGTTGGTACCCACTTTAACAAATATCAAAGCTATTTAAACAAGCATATTGCTACAATAACTCCAAAATTAGTAGATGTTCCAAAAGTAGTTGCGGCCCAAGCGCCAGAAGAAGCCGTTATATACGGATGCGCAGAGCTGGCAAAACAATATTATGCAGCCGGTAACAATACCTAAACTACTACCTGTTTTACAAAATCTTTACCCAGACATTAAATTTAAAAGTGGTAAACTATTTGTTTGGTCGCCGCAATATCAAACAGTAACATACTATAAAAAAGCTGCCTTGCCAGATGGAGTTTGGTCTTTAATACACGAGGTAGCCCATGCAGATTTAGGCCATACCACTTATTATAACGATTTTCAGTTACTACAAATGGAGGTAGCAGCCTGGGAAAGAGCTAAAATTATAGCAAATTCAATTAACATAAAGATAGATGAAGATCACTTACAAGACTGCCTAGATAGCTACAGAGATTGGCTACATTTGCGAGCCACTTGCCCAACCTGCCAAACAGTATCTTTACAGCGCCAAGATGGCTTATATGGCTGCTTTAACTGCAAAACCACCTGGAAGGTGTCTGATTCTCCCCTGTGCCGTATTCATCGCCGTATTATTAATTAACAAAAAAGGGGCTATCTCGCAGATTAGTCCCTTTTTTTAGTAAAGCTTGCAGTTAAAATATGCAGTTTAGGCTGCTATTTTAGTACGACGGCTCTTTAAACCACCTTTGCGGCCAGCTTCGCTTGCTAGTTTACGGTTAGCAGCAAAACCACCGGTACGGCCCAATTTACCGCCTTTTGCACCAATTTTGGCGTAAAAGTCTTTACCGTATTTTGCTTTATTTGTTGCAGCAGCAGCTTTGCCGCCCTTGACTGTTCCAGCCATAGTGTTGTCTCCCTTTTATTACTCTTACCTAAATAAAAAAGCACCCTTTGCGCAATGGCTTGCGTTAGAGCACCCTCATGCATGTAATGTAACACGCTTTTGCTATAATGTCAATATTTTTATGTTAAAATAATAAAATTACTTGTTTATTAGCTATAAAAGAAAAACGCAACTACTAGCTGCGAAAATAGTAGTTGCGTTTATCATTTAAGTGTTTTTGTTTGTACTTATTAGTATGAACCTGTTGTGCTTATGTTGCAAGTGTTTTGTATAAAAAAAGTATTCACG
>JAUPVN010000078.1 GCA_030917025.1 Patescibacteria group bacterium
AAAAAGTAGAAATGTACATAAACATTGCTTCTATATCAAAATCACCCGTAAACATTTTGCTGGGCCAAGATATTGCCTCTGCGGCAATATTGGTCGCCGTTGTTAGGCGTTCTGTTAATTGCATATCGGCCACTCCGTCTGATATGTCTTTTACTAAACAGATTGCACCAATTACTACACCAATGCCAGAGGCCGCTGCTCCAGCCGCTGCGCCCCCAGGTATTTGCGGCATTTTTAGTTTATTTACTAAATCTGCAGATTGTTTTTGGGATTCGTTGTATTGGGGGGCTTTGTCTTCTCCCACTTCTGCCTCTGGATCTACTTCTGCCTGTTTAGCTTTTGCATCAGGTATGTTTACGTCTTTGCCACTTATGCGTTCTGCTCGTTTTTCTTGAAAACTTACGTATTTATCTGCAAATTTTGTTAGTGCCTTATTTTCTAACCTGGTAATGGGGTTTAAACTTACGTTTGCCCTTTTTATAAGTACTCTTTTACTAAGTGCGCTTACGTTACCATGAAAATCTGGAGATATTTTCATTGCTTGGCTAAACATTTTACGGCTTTCGCGCATGCCTTTGGGGTTGATTTGGGGTTTGCCGTCTACAAAATCTACAGAACTTGCAGAAACTTTAAAATGCTTGGCGTAGGCTTTTTTTCTTTTTTCTTGGTTAGGATCGTTGGAGTCGTTAAGACCATCTAGGTCTTTTGCAACATCTGGTGGTAATTTGGTCTCGTCTATACTAAAGCCGGTAAATTTACCGTTTGGGTCAAAATTACTTTTAATGCCACTTTTTTCTAGTTTGGCATCTATTTTGTTGGCCTGAAAAGCCTCTATGGTGCCTAACCTTGTTTTTTCAAAACCATTAACGTTTTTTATAAAAGCAGAATAGGCAAATAACTTGCGCATTCTAATATCTGTTTGCGATTCTGATGGCCCAAAATTAATGTCTGTTAATAAATTTGCAAAATGGTTTAGCTGCATTGGGCCAAGCATTAAGCCGCCCCCAAGGCCAAGCGTAACTAGTAGTGCCGTAATAATCCCCATTACGCCAGATTGTTTTGGGTTTTTTTTAATATAGCTACCAAGCTTGTTTAGGGCGCCCACGCCTTTTTGGCTGTTGCCACTATAAAAGCTTTTTTCTGGGTCGTCTAGTAAGCCCTTGGCAGCATTAGCAAATATTTCTTGGGCATGTTTTATTTTAGCATCTGTTAAACTTGGATCTGTCTGGAACCTACCTGGGCTTTTGGTTTTGTAGTCTGGATCGTTTATCCAAGGATAAAGCTTTTCCATCTCATCTACATCATAAGACCCTAAGGGGCTACTGGGTGATGAAAGTGGTGTGTTTTCTGATTTTTGATTTGCCATTTGTTTTTAATACTGTTTATGTTAATTATAACATATTAAAAACAAATTTAGCACCCCATGTGGTTAATATATTGTATAAATCCTGTCACAAAACCAAGTTTTGTGCAAGAGCATACTAATGAGCTTTGTTTAATAATTTTCGATACGGTTGAGTGCGAAATTCAATTTTATCCAAACTTATATTCTACTCCGTCTTGCCCGAACAACAGCACTGCACCATTTTCAGCGTCAACGCCGTTAATAGTAGAAATTAAGTATGGGGTAACGTTTTCAATATTTGCGAGATGAACTGTGTTTTTATCACCTACAAACCCACCTTCCTTGCCAACCAGTAGTTGCCCGGTGTTGCTTACTTCTATATAAATGGGTTTATCTATAGTTGCGCCACCATAGGTTATGTTTTTGCTTTCAAGTTTTTCATAGTTGTTTTTTACTGGGCTTTCTGGAAATTCTATTTCACCTGCTTTTTCCATGGCTAGCAGACGATTAAGGGTTTCTAGAAAAGCTATAGCATGCATTTTTTTTGCTTTATTCCAATTGCCACCTAATGAATCTCCTGGGGTTAAAGTGGTAAAATCTGTGTTCTCCCCTGTGGTGTTATTATCTGCTTGTTCTAGTGCCTGTTTGCATTGTTCGGCATATCCTTCAATTGCTTTTGGTGTAATACCAAAATTAACTACTTCTGCCTGGGTGACTTCTTTGACACCGCTGTTTAATTTAGCAAGCAGTGTAGCGGGCCAGTTTTGTGGATATACGCCAGATATATTTAATGTATTTATGTCTGTCGTATTATTAATCAAGCTTGGAGCTAGGCTGTCGGGGCCAGCGTAAGCATCTATTGCGAACTGGATAGCCTCGGGTGATAGTTCCGAGAGTTCACCCTGTATTGACTGGGGTAACGAGTCTAATAATTTTTGGTTTTCTGGAGTGTATATCTTGGATTGGTTTTCGGTGTTTTGGTCTCCCTGATCAGTAGTAGAAATAGAGGTTTCTGCAGATACCGGTTCTGTATTGGGTTGTGAAGAACATGCAGCAAGAATTGCTGTGGCTGACATAACCCCGATTACTGCTTTAACCCATTTTGGTGAATTGTTAAAACGCCCTACAGATGATTCTGGTCTTGCCATAACTAAACTCCTTTTAATATGGTAATATCATACCACGCAAAAGTAAATTATGCAAGTTTTTTGTATAATTGTATCTATATAAACTAAGCTAGGGGTATATTAACGCTAGAGTCTTCTTGGCTGGCGTTTGCCTCTGCCTCCTCTAGGGCCCTGAGCTCTTCTGGGTTTGTTGTTATTAGTCTTTGTTCTGTTTGGCTGGCAATTATTTGAATGTGTACATGGTTTTGGCCGGCAAAAAATAAACCCTGCCCAACAGGGAACGTACTTAAACGCTTAGCTTCTTCTGATGTAAGCTTAAAAACACTTGCTAACATATCTATAGCGCTGGTAGATTGTTTTAACAGTATTTGCATAGATGCATTTGCCACAATTGCTCTACCCACGCGTGAGCTTATAAAATCTTCTACATCTTGGCTTATTGTGGTAATGCCAAGATCATATTTACGCGCGCGTTTGGCTAGGCTAAACATAAAGTTGGCGCTGTCTTCGTATTTCATAAGCTGCCAGGCTTCATCTACAATTAATAAACGGCGCCTGCGATCTGCCTTGGTTTTGTTCCATATATAATTAAGTACAATATACATGGCCACTGGGCGCAGTTCGTCTTCTAAATCTCTTATGTTAAAAACAACCATTTGGTTATTTACGTCTACGTTGCTTTGTTGGCTAAAAATACCTGCAAATGTACCAGATGTATATTTTCTTAGCCTTTGGGCTAGTTGTGGGCCCGTGCCACCGCTATGTAAAAGCTCATCGTATAAATCGCTAATTGTTGGGGGCTGAGTGTTGTGAGTAAGTGGATCAAGTGTAATACCTGCTTTAGCATAAGTATTTAATAATGCGGCGTCTAGGTCGGCTTCTTCTTCTGGAGATAAGGCAGGGGCGGCAATACCACCGCTAACTGCGCTGGCGGCCATTTGTGCCTGAGCACCCCCCATCATTAGCCGTAACAAGCCGTGTAGCATAATAAGATTACTACGAAGCGCGTTATCGCCATCTTCTTCGTCTATTACTCCGGGCAAATCAAACGGGTTTAGCCGTGTAGCGGAGTTTAGACTTAATTTAACATATGTGCCGCCTACGGCCTCGCAAAGGCGTTGGTATTCGTTATCTGGGTCTATAATAAACACCTCTGTTCCAAACATCATACTACGCAAAGCTTCTAATTTTACGGTAAAGCTTTTACCCGACCC
>JAUPVN010000079.1 GCA_030917025.1 Patescibacteria group bacterium
CAAACGAACAAGTTACGGCAGATAATAAATGTTGGCGCCATGAAGGCAAAGATGACCCAATTATACAAAAAAAGCAGATTAAGCAGTGGTTTCTTAAGATTACAGAATATGCAGATGAACTATTACAGGCGACAGATGATTTAGACTGGACAGAAAGTGTAAAATTAGCTCAAAAAAACTGGATAGGCCGTAGCGAAGGCGCCGAAATAGAATTTATTATTGGCGACGCTAGTGCACCCAAAGATAGTTTAAAGTTTACGCCGGAACTTATGCGTATGGTGCAAGAGGGTACAAAGTGGTCAACCTTTAGGCTACATGCTAAAGATCTACGGGTTGGTGATACTGCTAAATTGTTGACACGTTATAGTAAAAAAGAAGTGAATGCTTTCGGGTTTGCAAGGATTACTAAAGTTTATAAAATAAAAATTAAAGACATCCCAATTGATCAAGACGGACATGAAACATACGAATCTGATCATGAACGATTAGCTAAGTATCGTTCTTATTATGGAAATGAGGTAAATAACAATTCAGAGTTGACTGTTTATGAGTTTAAGAAGACAGCAGATATTGTGAAAGTATTCACTACCAGGCCAGATACGCTTTTTGGATCAACTTTTTTGGTGCTTGCGCCAGAGCACGAACTTGTTAGTAAAATAACTACTAAAAACCAACAAAAAGCTGTAGAAGAATATGTTAAACAAACTGCCAAAAAAACCGAGCTAGAACGGCAAGCTGGCCAAGATAAAACTGGCGTTTTTACAGGTGCATACGCTATTAACCCAATAAATAACCAAAAATTGCCCATTTGGATAGCAGACTACGTATTATCTGGTTATGGAACAGGCGCAATCATGGCCGTACCGGCGCATGACCAACGAGATTATGAATTTGCAAAAAAATACGATTTAAATATCATTAAAGTAATTGATAACCAAACAACAAATGATGAATTTACTCATGATGCAGGTGTTTTAATTAATTCTGGGGGGTATAATGGTTTAGAATCTAGTGAGGCAGCTTTAAAAATTGTTAAAGACTTGCTTAATAAAGGTGTGGCTAAAAAAGTTGTTAATTATAAGATGCGCGACTGGAGCGTATCGCGCCAACGTTATTGGGGCGCGCCAATACCAATAATTCATTGCCAAAAATGCGGTGTTGTGCCGGTACCAGAACAAGATTTGCCCGTAATTTTGCCAGAACTAACAGATTTTCAGCCAAGTGGAGATGGCCGTAGTGCGCTTGCAAGGGCAAAAGATTGGTTAGTTGTAGATTGCCCCAAGTGTGGCGGTAAAGCCGAGCGCGAAACCGATACGTTAGATACATATATTTGCAGTAGTTGGTATATGCTACGCTATTTAGACCCACACAATCAGGCTAAAATTTTTGATAGCAAAGTTGCTAATAAATGGATGCCAATTGATTTTTATAATGGTGGAGACCACGCCACAGCACACCTTTTATATGCCCGTTTTGTGACTAGGTTTTTTTATAAATTAGGTTTAGTAAATAACCCAGAACCTTTTAAACAAATGCTATTTAACGGTAAAGTTGTAGCTAAAGACGGCAGCCCATTTAGCAAAACACTTGGTAACGGGCCAGACCCATTGCAAATAATAAATAGTGGTTACGGCGCAGACGCTCTTAGGGTGTACTTAATGTTTGCAGCACCGTTAGAGCTTGGCGCAAGGTGGGATGAACAGGGCGTACCAGGAGCATACAGATATTTAAATAGATTATGGACGCTTACCCAAGAATATTTAGGATCAAAAACACTAGATGATTTACCCACTGATGCAGTTAAAAAATTAAAATATGCTACTAATAATTTAGTAAAAAAAGCAACGCAAGATTTAGAAAATAATAAATATAATACGGCTATAGCCTCTTGTATGACGCAATTAAATGAGCTTTATAAATATAAAGTTAGCTTGCCGTTTGGCAAAAACCTAGTATGGCAAAGTGCGCTAGAGGCTAATATTGTTTGCATTGCACCTTTTGCGCCGCATATTGCAGATGAACTTTGGCAACAATTAGGCCACAGCACTATTGTACAAAAAGATTCTTGGCCAAACCTAGATACCACCACGCTAAGCCAAGATACCGTTACAATTGTTGTGCAAGTAAATGGAAAACTGCGCGGTACCATTGAAATGCCTGCGGGTAGTGTTCAAAAAGATATAGAGGCCAAAGCTATAGCACATAAAAATGTCGCCAGCTATATAACTGGCGACGCCAAAAAAGTTATTTACATTAAAGATAAATTGTTAAATATAGTAGTTTAAATATTTTTAAGGTTACAAAACACCATTAATATTTGGGTACCATCTAATTGCTGTTACAGGTTTAACCTTTTTATCAAATTGACTGATTTGGCTTGGATTTACAACCTCAGATCTAAGAGATGTGTCTCTAGTAGGTACACATATCAAATCATCTGGATCATCTGCTGTAAACAAATTATAAGAGCAGGCAACATTTCCTAACTTCGGAACTCCTTCAAATATGTATGGATTGTCAAATCCTAATATCTCACCAGGTAAACTGGCTTTATCAATTATATTTCCTATATTATCGCTATTAGGGTCTGCCGCCACAATGCCCGATCGAAGTACTGCATCTTTATCTTCTATGGTAACTATACCATCTACAAAACCTAACGGTTTTTGATCATCAGCATTTCCGCATGCAGTAAGGGTTGCTCCAATAGTAAATGCCGTACCAGCAATTCTTATTATATTTCCAGACATTATATTAACTCCAATTTATTCTTGTATATAATAGCATAAAAAGGTTAATAATGCAATAGATTTTGTATTTATGCCTTGAATAGGTGTTGTTAAGTTGTTATAATACCTAGCGAGTATTAACTAATTACATATAACTTTAAGGAGTTAGCACCTTGGGTAAGCCAAAAAAGCGTACAACACCTCGCCGCACGGGGGCTCGTAGGAGCCACTTGGTACCAAAGCTTGCAAAAGCAGTATATGCTAAGCTTGCTGCGTTGCCAACAAAAGTAAACACAAAGCGGAACAAAACCGTTAAGCAAGTAAAAGATTAAGGTTAATAGGCTCGCACATTAAATAGCACGCCAGAAA
>JAUPVN010000080.1 GCA_030917025.1 Patescibacteria group bacterium
AACCCAAAAAGTAAAATAATTGCTCTTAAGCAATTAAATGGCGTATTATATTAATAAGGATATCTTAAAATTAAGATTCCGATTATTGACTTAATGATTATTTGCTACTAATAACAAGCCAAAAAGCGGCTAATGAAGTGATAGTGATGTTTGCTTTAAAAGGGCTTGTTTGTGGGAAAGGACTAAAATATGGATCCAATATCAATTGGTGTAGCCCTAGCGGCTGCAATTGTTGCCGGTGGTGCAAGCTTTGGCGCGACTCAGGCAATTAATAAAAAAAAGCTTAGCGCCAATGCCAACCAGGCAGAAAAAGAACTAGCAAAAGCTCATAAAGAGGCTGCTGCTGTTACGCGAAAAGCAGAAGAAGAAGCTGCCAAAAAGGCAGAAGATTTGCGTAAAGAAGAACAGCAACTACGTAAAGAAATAAACGAAAAAGAAAATCGTATAAATAATCGTGAGTTAAATCTAGATAAAAAATTAGATGAACTAGATAAGCGTTCAGAAAAACTACGCACAAACGAAGATGAAGTAGAGGGTCTAAAAAACGAAATTAGAGAACTTCGCATTAAACAGCAAGAAAAGCTAGAAAAAATAGCCAAGCTTACAAAAACAGAAGCAGCCGATAAATTAATGAAGATGACTGAGCGAGATATCAAAAATGATCTTGCAGGTTTAATTGTAAAATTGCAAAATGATGCTAAAGATCTTGCAGAAGAACAAGGTGCATCTATAATTGCTGCTGCTATGGAGCGTATGGCAAGCGAGGTAACTGCAGAGCGTACTGTTACAGCCGTAAAATTACAAGACGAAGAAATGAAAGGCCGCATTATTGGTAAAGAAGGCCGTAATATTCAGGCTTTACAGCGTGCTACTGGCGTAGATATTATGGTAGACGATACCCCAGGAATGATTATTTTAAGTAGTTTTGACCCAATACGTAGAGAGGTTGCCCGTGTAGCTTTAGAGATGCTCTTAAAAGATGGTAGAGTCCACCCGGGCCGTATAGAAGAGGTAGTAGAAAAAGCTCAAAAACAAGTACTTAAAGAAGTAATAAGAGCCGGAGAAGATGCCGCCAGAGAAGTAGGTGTGGTTGGCGTTCCAAGAGAGCTTATTCAGCTAGTAGGAGAACTAAAATATCGAACGAGTTTTGGCCAAAATGTACTTAAGCATTCAACCGAAATGGCGCATATGGCCGGTATAATAGCCGAACAAATTGGTGCAGATGTATTTGTTTGTAAATATGCAGCGCTTTTGCATGATATGGGTAAAGCCCTTACTCATAAAGTAGAAGGCAAACACCATCATATTTCTGCGGAGATGGCCCGTAAATATGGAGTTCCAGACGCAGTTGTTCATGCTATAGAAGCCCACCACGATGATATAGAGGCAACCACAACAGAGGCAATAGTGATACGTATTGTAGATGCAATTAGTGCCGCCCGCCCCGGTGCACGTAATATTAGTGCAGAAAACTTTGCAGAGCGTATGCGAGAGCTAGAAAACGTTGCAACTAGCTTTGAGGGCATAGATAAAGCCTATGCAATTAGTGCCGGCCGAGAAGTTAGAGTAATAGTAAGGCCAAACGTAGTAGATGATCTTAGCGCCTTTAAGTTGGCACGTGATATTGCAACAAAAATAGAATCTACCATGCAGTACCCAGGTACAATAAAGATAAATGTTATTAGAGAAACTCGTGCTATAGAATTTGCTAAATAAAATATTTTTCAAGCAAATATGAAAGTCTTATATGTAGGTGACGTAATGGGTAAGGCTGGTCGTTTAACGTTAAAAAAAATATTGCTAAAGATATGTTTGCAAAATAATGTAGATATTGTAATAGCGCAAGCAGAAAACGTTAGCCACGGTAAGGGTATGAGTATTTCGCACTACTCTCAACTAGAAGAATGTGGTGTTAATGGTTTTACTGGTGGTAACCATAGTTTTGAACGCCAAGACACAATTAATTTAGTAAGTAACTTAAATATGCCTGTTGTTGCGCCAGCCAATGTATTGGGGGATACATATAATAATTTTAAAATAATTAATAAAAATGGTTTTAGTGTAGCCATTGTATCCTTGCTTGGTTACACAATTCCAGGTGGTTATGGTAATAAAACACAAAACCCCTTAGTATGCATTGATAGCTTATTGCCAAAAATACAAAATGACTTTATGGGCCCTATTATTGTTAATTTTCATGGTGATGTATCAAGCGAGAAGGTAATGATGGGGCACTATTTAGATGGCAAGGCTGCAGCAGTTATTGGCGATCATTGGCATGTGCCCGCCGCAGATGAGCGTATTTTATCTAATGGTACAGCATATATTAGTGACGTTGGCATGTGTGGCGCACTAGATTCTTCTTTGGGCGTAGATTGGGATATTGCTATTGATCGCTGGAAGGGCTCATCTGCTAAGTATCGTATGCATAATAACCTACCGTATCAGTTTAATGCGGTTTTAATAGACGTAGATAATACCAGTAATAAAGTTAAAAGTATTAGCCGTATAAGAGAAATTATTCAATAGTAAATTATTTTCTTTATTTATAGTTTATTTTTGGGTATAATTACCCTTGTTACACTATATATCGGGGTGTGGCGCAGTTGGCTAGCGCGCCGCGTTTGGTGAAGTCTGCTGTTAGCAGACTGCAAGGCCGGAAACCTGGCCGATGAATATCGCCAAGTTGAGGCGGGGTCGAGACAGATTTGCAATTTTTAATTGCAAGTATGATCGTGACCGCGGAGGCCGGAGCAAAGATTTAGATAGATAAGCCAGCCTAGATATTTTCACTGATAACCTGTGATAACTAAAATTTGTTTAGTACCTTTATAGTATAATGTTATGTATCGGGGTGTGGCGCAGTTGGCTAGCGCGCCGCGTTTGGGACGCGGAGGCCGGAGGTTCGAGTCCTCTCACCCCGACCAGTAGAAACTTTGCTTAAATCCGCCATCAAATCGTATGGCGGATTTAACGTTATAACAGATACAATGTTATCACCAGCACGGAGGTTCAACACAACTTCTTGATATATGGCATCTTCTTCTAGTAAATCATTGGTATTTTGTAGTATCAACAGATACGATTGGATTAGTTCAACAAATTGTTTAGGTGTTGGTAACGGCTCATTTAATTTATTAATCTCATTATTTAAATAATTGATACTAGTACTATAAACATTTATTAAATTTTGATGTTCTTCGAGTTTGCCATTATGATGTTTTTTGTAATCATTTGGGCTAGTTAATTGAAGGTTTTGATACTTAGCATACATATCTTCTTGGCGTTTTAGCTCATTTCTAGCCTCTTTGAGCTTGCGTTTTGCTATACCCATATCAACAGCCAGCTTTTGCCGTAATCTACCTATATACAGCTCATATGCCTTCTTATTTTGTTTAGTACAATGGCGTATTGTCCATTCAATACCTGCAGTAACATATTTTGCCCTAATGCCTGTAGATATCTTTTTACCATATTGTTTCATCGCCTCCGCTTCATTATGCCGTATACAGTCTTTATTGCGACAATAAAAACTTAACATATAGCTTCCAGCATTTTTGCCTTTGGTTAACTTGGTCCTTTGAAATACCATTATTTTGCTACAATAATCACAAATTACTTTTTCACGAAGTAAACCAAAGTCTAAACGTTTTGCACTGGTTGACCGACCAATAAATTCCTCTTTAAAGTTATTGGCAATATTTCGACTAAGTGCAATATATTCATCTGGCGTAAACAGAGGCATAAAATTATATATGTCACAGAGGTTAACTATATTATTGCCATATTTATATGTGCCAATATAAAAAGGGTCATTAAACAACGCTCCAATTGTCTTTTTGTCCATTTTTACAATTTTATATTCATCATCTTCATATTTTCTATAACTTAAATGAGAATTAT
>JAUPVN010000081.1 GCA_030917025.1 Patescibacteria group bacterium
AAACAGGCAAGTATGATCCTATTATGCTACCAACAAAAATACCAATGTATATATACAACTTAACCATTATTAGTAAGTATACATTAATTATATTTTATGTGTTACAATACTCTCTAATTAGTACAAAATAAATGAGAGGGTAATAAATCGCTCAATGAACTGGAAAATAATAGCAAGATCGCTAAAGTCTAAAGATATGCAGAGACGAATATTTGCTGTTTTAGGGATAATTGTAATTTTTAGATTTTTGGCACAAATACCCATACCAATTGCAGAACCAGAACAATTAAAACAAGTTATAGAAAACGCATTAGCTCAAACAAATAGTTCTCAGCTTTTAGGTTTTTTAAATATTCTTAGTGGTGGAGCTTTAGCTTCATTTAGTATTATGATTGTTGGCCTTGGCCCTTATATTAACGCAAGCATAATAATGCAGTTATTAACAAAAGCTATCCCTAAAATGGAAGCCCTAAACAAAGAAGGCGAATATGGGCGTAAAAAAATTCAACAATGGACTAGGCTACTAACATTGCCACTTGCAATTGTTCAATCTATAGGAACAGTATTTTTAGTTGGGCAAACAGTATCTCAGGTTGGAGGTTTGGGTGACTTAGTGGCCAATGCTTCTCTTAGCCAATGGGTACTCATGGTGGCAGTACTTACGGCTAGCTCAATGCTATTAATGTTCTTGGGTGAAATAATTACTGAGCAGGGTATAGGAAACGGTATCTCTTTAGTTATTACGGTAGGTATAGTAGCAAGCTTACCTGCAATATTATGGAATCTTATATCATCTGTTATCCAAAAGGAATCAAGCTTTTCTGTATTTGGTTTTGGTAATTTCCCAATTAATAGTCAGGCGTTGTGGATAACACTTGCAATAGCTGTCGTTACTATTGTTGTAACTGTTTTAGTGGTTTATTTAAACGAGGCCCAACGAAGAATTACAATTAATTACGCAAAAAGACTACAAGGTAATAGAGTTTATGGTGGTATTACCACTACTTTGCCCTTAAGGCTTATTACAGCTGGCGTTATCCCTATTATTTTTGCTGGGGCTTTCTTAGCTTTACCAGAGTTTGTTGGGCGACTTTTATCTCAGAATGCTACCGGTACTATGCAAGAAATTGGCGAAAAGTTAGTTGTGTGGTTTCAGATACCAACCTCTCAAAGCTTAACAGAAAACGGTATTATTGGTTGGTTGTATCCTATTGTGTATTTCTTGTTGGTATTTATGTTTACGTTCTTTTATACATCGGTTGTATTTAATGCAAAAGAAATATCCGAAAATCTTCAAAAACAGGGCGGATTTATAAATGGTATAAGACCCGGAAAACCAACAGAAAAATATTTAATGAGCACGGTTAATAAATTAACTCTATTTGGAGCTTTATCTTTAGGCGCTTTAGCGGTAATGCCAATAATTGGGCAAGCTCTACTTGGTACAGACCAGCTTGCAATTGGTGGTACAAGTATCTTAATCTTGGTTGCTGTAGCCTTAGAGACGTTAAGGCAAATAGAATCAAGAGCTCTGATGGTAACTTACGACGATTACACTATAGATATCTCGAGTTCTAGTAAAAAGAAAAAGAAAAATGATAAAAATAAATAAAAACCCTTTACAAATAGTGGATAAGTATAGTAGAATAAACAGTTGACGTAGCATATGGCAAGTACTAAAGAAGTTATAGAATTAACAGGGACAATAATCGAGGCACTTCCGGGTACCAAGTTTAAAGTCAAATTAGAAAACGACCATGTGATAGAAGCTACACTTTCTGGTAGAATGCGTAGGAATTGGATACGACTTGTACCAGGAGACGGCGTCAAGGTTGAGATGAGCCCTTATGATCTAACTAAGGGAAGAATCACCTACCGCTTATAATATTAATTAACGCAGTGTGTCACCACAGCAAAAAGGAGTGATGATCCGCATGAAAGTGCGTGCGAGTGTAAAAAAAATCAGCCCAGATGACATTTTGGTTCGCCGAAAAGGTCGTCTTTATGTTATTAATAAAAAAAAGCCAAAGCATAAACAGAGGCAAGGATAATTATGGCAAGAATTAGTGGTGTTACTATACCAAATGAAAAACAAGTAGGTGTTGCACTTACCTATGTATACGGAATTGGTCCTAAAATATCTGATAGTATTTTAGATAAAGCAGGCATAGATAGTACTATACGTGTTAAAAATCTAACAGATGCTCAAACTACTAAAATCCAAGATGTTATAAACGATGGTTATTTAGTAGAGGGAGAATTACAAAGAATAGTAGTGCAAAATATTAAGCGGCTTAAAGAAATTAAAGCTTACAGAGGCATACGTCATACTAATAATCTTCCTAGTAGGGGCCAACGAACAAAAACCAATGCCAGAACAAGGCGTGGTAAAAAATCTACTGTTGGCGGTACTGCCAAGAAAGCAGCTACAAAGACATGATAATTTATTATAGGGGTACTAAATAATGGCTGATAATATTTCAACTGCTGTACGTAAAAAAAAGAGTAAAAGAAGCGTACCTTACGGTCAAGTTCATATAAGTGCTAGTTTTAATAACACTATTGTTTCTGTTACAGATACAAAGGGTGGTCTATTAACAGCGTCTAGTGCGGGAGCTTGTGGTTTTAGGGGTAGTAAAAAAGGTACAGCCTACGCTGCACAGGTGGCAGCAGACAAAGCAATCTTAAGCGCAAAACAGTTACACGGTATAAGCAAAGCCGACGTATACATTAAAGGTATTGGCCAAGGTCGTGATGCTGCTATTAGGTCTTTAGCTTCTCATGATGTTTCTGTTGAAACTATTTCTGATGTAACTGGAGTTCCTCATGGTGGTTGTAGACCACCTAAGGCTAGAAGGGTTTAATTATATGGCAAGAGATACACAATCTATTACTAAAATGAGTAGAAGAGAAGGCTATGCGCTTCATCCTAAAGCTATTAAACATATGGCAAAGCGTAGCACTATGCCAGGCCAACATGGCCGAACAGGTAGGCGTTCTACACCAAGCCAGTACGCCTTACAATTGCGAGAGAAGCAAAAAGTTAAGAGACTTTACGGTTTATTAGAAAGACAGTTCTCTAATATAATGAAAGAAGCCAGTCGCAGAAGTGGCCAAAGTGGAGAAGTTTTATTACAAATTTTAGAACAACGCGCAGATAATACAGTTTATAGAGCTGGTTTTGCAAATAGCCGCAGAGCAGCTAGGCAATTAGTGACTCATGGTCATTTTATGCTTAACGGAAGACGAGTAGATATTCCATCTATTAGGATTAAGCCTGGAGACATACTTGAAGTGCGCCCTAAAAGCCAATCTACGGTTTACTTTAAAAATCTTGATGATATTACAAGCGAAAATGATGTAACAGTATCTTGGATAAAAGTAGATCGAAAAAAATTCAAAATATCTGTTACAGGTTTACCACCAAGAGAAGAAGCCGAACCAGAGATTAACGAACAATTAATAGTAGAGTATTACTCACGATAAGGAGAGGATAACTTATATATGTCAAAATTAATTCATACACCATCATTGGCAAACGTAGAGGAGCATAACGAAAAAAGTGCTACATTTGTTATAGAACCTCTCCACACTGGGTACGGCATGACTTTAGGCAATAGTATGCGACGCGTTCTATTATCTAGCGTATCTGGCGCATCTATTACTGCCTTTAAAATAGAGGGCGTTACGCACGAATTTACGGCCGTTAAGGGCGTTAGAGAAGATGTTGTTAGTATAATGCTAAATCTAAAATCAATTAGATTTAAAATGTATACAGAAGAACCACAAACAATTCGCTTAACTCATAAGGGTAAGGGAGAGGTTACTGCAGGTGAATTTAAAGTAAATGCAGATGTAGAAGTTGTAAACCCAGAGCATGTCATAGCTACTGTTGCAGAATCTGATGCTGAATTTATTATAGATGTAATTGTAGAAACAGGCCGCGGCTATAGAACGGTAGAAGAAGGCGCTAACCGAAAACCAAGCGATATGATAGCTGTAGATGCTATATTCAGCCCAGTTTTAAGAGTTAGATATAAAGTAGAAGATACACGCGTAGGCCAAATTACAGATCTAGATAAGTTAATAATTACAGTTGATACAGATGGTTCAATTACACCTAAAGATGCCTTTGAAGAGGCCGCTGCAATACTAGTAAATCAATATAACGCGCTAGCAGGCTCCACAAAAATAGAAGCAATGCCAGCAAGTAAAACTGTGGCTCCAGACTTTCATGCAGACGATTCAGAAGACCCTGCAGAGCTAATGGTGTCTGTAGAAGATTTAAATTTAACTGCACGTACAACAAACGCTTTAATAAATAACGATATTCATACTTTAAAAGATTTGTTTTCTTTGGGTGATGCAGAACTAAGAGATCTTAAAGGTTTTGGCCAAAAAGCTTTAGACGAAGTTAAAGATAAGCTTACCGAATTGGAGTTGTACTATGCATAGACACGGATATAAAGGGCGTAAATTTAGACGCCATAAAGATGAAAGGCGAGCCTTAATTAAAGGCTTAGCTAGCAATCTAATTGA
>JAUPVN010000082.1 GCA_030917025.1 Patescibacteria group bacterium
AAAGAAAGGGCTTCTGCCAAGTTTTTTATATCATCTGAAGTTACTCCAAAATGAATAAGCTCTAAATGATTATTTAGCAAACCATCGTTAACAAAATTTTCGCGCAAAACTAGCTCTAATGCTTTTATATCATGGTTGGTAGTTAATTCTTTAGCCTTAACAGCAGCCATATCATTAACACTAAAAGATTTTCCACTTGCAACAATTTGTAAAGCTTTTTTAGACTTAGCAGATAGCGGCGGAACATCTGGCAGCACCTCAACAAGCTTAAGAACCCATGCAGCTTCTACCATTGCACGATATTTAACTAAACCATATTCTGATACAAAAGGGCGTAAGCTATTTACAGACTGGCTGTTTCTGCCATCTATAGCACTAATAGCGCCCCATTCTGCCCTGCCATACTCATCTGCAAACGACTTTACTTTAATGATATTTATCCTCTCTTATACAAATAATTCTACTATATAGTGCAGTTATAGCTAAATTTAAATAACTAAAATAAACGTTAACGTTGTGTAAATTTTACATTATGAATATTTAGTATAGCTTAAATAATTTATGCTAAAATAGAATCTTATGGGGAATATTAATTAAAGTGTGTGCAATTGTAGGAATACTTTCTAGTTCTAACGTTCACTATGAAATCTACGATGCTTTAATAGTACAACAGCATAGAGGCCAAGATGCTGCAGGTATTGTTACTAGCGAATCTGATGGTACCGTGCATCTAAAAAAAGATAATGGTCTTGTACAAGACGTTTTAACTGAACATGACATGCTAAATATGCAAGGGAATATGGGCATTGGGCATTGTAGGTACCCAACGGCGGGTTGTGACTCATCTAAAGAAGCACAACCTTTTTTTGTTACTTTAAATAATCAAACAGTAGCAATTGCCCATAACGGTAATACTGTTAACACAGAATATATTAGGCAATACTTGCTTGAACAATATGACAAAATACCAACTACTTCTTCTGATACAGAATTACTGTTGCATTTGTTTACTCAGAGTTTATTACAAGATGACATGAAAGTAGGCAAAGAAGATCTTTTTAAATCTGTAAAAGAAGTTATTTCTAGAACAGATGGTGGATACGCGGTTGTTATGATGATTGCAGGTAAAGGATTACTAGCTTTTAGAGACCCAAACGGAATTAGACCCTTATGCTATGGCGAAAGAAAAAACGAAAATGGCAACAAAGAATATATGTTTGCATCAGAATCTGTTGCCCTAGAAACTTTAGGATATAATTTAGTAAGAGACGTTAAACCCGGAGAAGCAATATATATTAACAGTACTGGCGAATTGTCTCATAAAATTTGCTCAACAAAAACTGCACAAATACCATGCGCGTTTGAATATGTATACCTTGCAAGGCCAGATTCTGTAATTGATGGTGTATCTGTTTACGAAGCAAGATTAAAAATGGGGGGAAAACTCGCTGAAAAGATCATAGATATTAACCCAAACCATGATATTGATGTTGTTATGCCAATACCAGAAAGTGGGCGTACTGCTGCCTTACAGATGGCGCTTACATTAGGGGTACCCTACCAAGAGGGTTTTGTTAAAAACAGATATATAGGCAGAACTTTTATTATGCCCGGGCAAACAGCACGTAAAAATGCTGTACGAAAAAAGCTTAATCCAATTAAGCATATGTTTGAGGGGAAAAACGTACTTTTAGTAGATGATTCTATTGTGCGCGGCAACACTAGCCGCAAAATAATTCAACTTGCCAGAAATGCCGGGGCTAAAAAAGTATTTTTTGCATCTGCAGCCCCTGCGGTTAAGTTTCCAAATGTATACGGCATAGATATGCCAACACACAATGAACTAATTGCACACAATAAAAGCTACAAAGAAATAGAATATGCTCTAGGTGCAGACAGGGTATATTATCAATCAATAGAAGATTTACAGCAATGTATTTATGAACTTAACCCAAATCTAGATGGCATTGAAACATCTTGTTTTAATGGTAATTATATTGCCGGAATGGTTAACGATGATTACCTTAAAGAGCTTAGTATAAGAAGACCATCTTTAACAAAAGCATATACGCCAGCATAAATAATTACACTAATTAAGTAAATATTTTTGACGAATATACAATTGTTTTTCTACATCTAGTGGCAGGTAAGCTTTTTCTATGCGTTGAGCTTTTTTATTTAATCTTTCTGCTTGATTGTCTATTTCTTGTTTGCTTGCGTTATCTTGTAAAAGTATTTCGGTTGGAAAGATATGTGCCGCCAAAATTGGACCCGTATCTATGCTATTTGCAACTGCGTGATAAGTAACGGCACTATCTGATGATCTTAGCTGCAACATTCTTTTTTGGGCACCTATGCCGTGAGTATTAGCAGTAACAAGTGTTGGGGCGGGGTGAGAATTTGTAAGGCCATACTTACCTGGGGTTTTATCTAACTCGGGAAAATAACTTGGCAAACTATATAAATTACCTTTTTTTACCATTAGTTTTTGAGCTCCTTCAAGTTCTCTTGGTAGCTCTTTTGCTTGCAAATCTCCGTTTAATTCTTTAACAATAAGATCTCCCATAATAACAAGAGCTCCCATTAAAACCATAGATTGCGCATTACAATCTTTTATAAAATTTAATACTATTTGTTGAGTTTTAATATCTTGCCGCTTACCTGGCATACCTGGGACTATTAGCGTACTGATTTTCATTTTATAGTATTTATTGGCATATTTTACATGTTCTAAGATACCAGCATCTTTAGAAGTAGCTATTACTCCTGCTACACAAAAACGCACAATATCGGCATTAATTGCGTCAACGGTTGCTCTAAATGTACTACCTTGGCCATCGCCCCAAATAACTACTCTAGGTAAAATATTATCACTCATAATTTACTATCTTGCTTGCCATCCTATATCGTGTCTATACTGCATATCATTAAAGAATATTTTTTTGCCATCTGGTTTGTCTCCTATGGCTTTATATACAATATTAGCAGCGTCTTTAACACTTTTTGCTGCCGCTGAAACGTATAAAACCCTACCACCATTTGTTTTTATATCACCA
The DNA here is from genome assembly GCA_030917025.1 of Patescibacteria group bacterium. Taxonomy (GTDB): domain Bacteria; phylum Patescibacteriota; class Saccharimonadia; order Saccharimonadales; family CAIOMD01; genus JAUPVN01. Next base: position 3,057 of record JAUPVN010000082.1, read on the forward strand.
TTATTAGTTACACTTGCCATTTGCACCGTTACTCCACTATATTTATTATTTAAACCATAAATAACATCGCCCTTTTGAGGTGTATCTGTATACCCATAGCCATTAGCCGCTAAACACACAGTTATGGCTGCATAGTTTTTAATTGCACCATAATTGTTCATATACGATTTTATACCACCCTTTGTAGCAGCAATGTAAAGCAACTCGTAAACATCTACACCAGCATAGTTTAGCAAAGGCAAAATAACCTGTGTCTCTGGATCGCCAAAACGAACATTTATTTCTATTAAAGTTGGGTCTCCGCCAAGTTTCTCATCCATCATCAAGCCCAAATACATTACACCACCTTTATACTCAATCCCATCTTTATGCATTTGAGCAAGTAGCTTAGCCGCCATATCGTCTATTTTTTTATACTGGCCAGCACTAACAATACTACTTGGCACAGGGGCATAGGCGCCCATTCCCCCAGTATTAGGGCCTTTATCTTTGTCTTTAGCACGTTTGTGGTCTTGAGAAAGTGGTAAAATAACATAATCTTCTGGTGATTGCCCAACAACAACCATTGCAGATACTTCTGGCCCACGGCGCCTCATAGCAAAATTAATAACTTTTGCACCGGCGCCACCCGCGTAAGAACCATCAATTAAACCGTTAACAATTTCTAAAGATTCTTGTTTGGTATCTGGCAAATATACTCCTTTACCGGCAGCCAGGCCATCTGCTTTTATAACATAGCTATTAGCATTATGATCTTGCACATATTTTAATGCATTTTTAGCAAAATTTGCACCTTTGGCAATGTATGTATTAGGATGAGTTACGCCAGCCCTAATAGCCAACTGCACGGTTGCGGCTTTACTTGCTTCATATTGAGCAGCTTTAGCGCTTACTCCAAAAACTTTATATCCTTGGCTACGCAGATCATCTGCCAGGCCATCCACTAAAGAATGCTCTGGCCCAATTATCACAAATGGTTTATTTTTAGAATCAGAAAATTGTTTTAAACCTTCTTTTAAATCTTTAAAAACTACAACTTTATTAACATTTTTAGATAATTTAATTGCCTGCTCTAATGCCGCTTCTCTTCCGCCCGTTGCTCCAACAATTAAAACGTCTGTCATATATACTCCAAGTTATTACTTATTATTTTCTGTCCATTGTCTAGCATTTTGAAACATCCTTATCCATGGTGAGCTATTGGCGGGCCATTCTTTAGGTCGCCAAGATAGTTGACGCGACATAAAACTACGCTCTGGGTGTGGCATCATAATTGTTGCTCTTCCATCAATTGAAGTAAAGCCCGTTAGGCCATCTTTTGAACCATTAGGGTTTAAGGGATATTTGTTTGTAGGCTGATGATTATTATCAACATATTGCATAGCAACTAAACCATTTTTTGAACATGTTTTTTGTTGATTATCTGACTCAAAATTTACTTTGCCCTCTCCGTGAGCTACAGGTACAGGTAAGCAAGAGCCTTGCATATCTTTTAGTAAGATAGACGGAGAATCTAATATTTTAACAGTTACCAAACGAGCTTCGAACTGCTCTGATGTATTACGAACAAACTGCGGCCAATTATTTGCGCCAGGTATTAGATCTTTTATTGTAGCAAGCATTTGGCAACCGTTACAAACACCTAAACTAAATGTGTTTTTTCTTGCAAAGAAATCAACAAATTGTTGGCGCAGTTTACTATCTAACAATATTGATTTTGCCCAACCTCCACCCGCGCCCAAAACATCACCATAAGAAAAACCACCACAGGCTGCCAAGCCATAAAAATCGGCCAAATTAGCTTTTCCTATCAATAGATCATTCATATGTACATCTATAGCATTAAAACCAACTCTATCAAAAGCAGCTGCCATTTCTACGTGGCCATTTACACCTTGCTCACGTAAGATCGCAACCTTTGGCCTAGTCGAATAACGTTTTTTTAATATTTTAGCTTTTACTATAGGTGTAATTCCTCTATCATTAGCGTCAGATATTTGTGCATATTCTTGTTTTGCACTAGCGGGATTATCGCGTAATTTTTGGATATTGTAGCTAGTATTTGCCCACCATTGTTCTAAAACAACACGATCTTTTGAATATATTTGTTTACCATCATTGACTATAGTAATTTTAGTACTTTTTTTATCTGGGCTTCCTATAATAAAACTAGATTCTGCTATATAGCTATTTAGTAGCTTCAAAACTTTTTTTTCATCTTTTTTGCTTACTTGTATAACTGCACCCAACTCTTCTGTGAATAATTTATGCAAATTTGTTTCACCTTTAAGTTTTGATATATCTATATTTAAACCAGTTTTACTTGCAAAAGCCATTTCACATAAAGTTGTGAACAAGCCACCATCTGACCTGTCGTGATAGGCAAGCAATGAATCTTTGTTTTTAAGTAATTTTATTGCTTTAAAATATAATTTTAATGTTTGAGGATCAATATCTGGCGCGGTATCACCAACTTGTGAATAAGCTTGCAAAAATGCAGAACCACCCAAACGGGCCTTTCCAAAACCTAGATCTACAAATATTAGACTGGTAGGTTTTGACACATCAAGTAACGGAGTTAAAGTTTTATCTACATTATTTACAGTAGAAAAAGCACTAATAATAACCGATAGCGGTGAAGAAACGCTTTTACTATCTTTGCCATCTTGCCAAACCGTTCGCATACTTAAAGAATCTTTACCAACTGGTATTGCAATATTTAAGGATGGGCAAAAATCTAAACCTACTGATTTTA
>JAUPVN010000083.1 GCA_030917025.1 Patescibacteria group bacterium
GAAGAACTACATTGTCAGTCCTACGGGTAAACAATTTGCCTGGATAGAAAAAAGAGACGGAAAAGATGTACTTATTGTGAAAAATTTAGACAATACCAATCAAGATAAAAATATTGCGACTAAAAACGGTCTTCAATATCCAATTAATTGGATAAATGATAACTATTTTATAACAACAGTCTCCAATAATGACGAGTCTGCAACTTATATAGTGAATGTTTCAACAGGAAAAATGCAAAAAATTGGTGATCATACTAAAACTGCCCAAACAGGTCGTTGGTATTATTTTTAGACAGTAATGGCCCCGTGTTAAAATGGTTACCAGTGATTAAGTCTTTTTTATTGGTATTTATTTCGGTCGGTGTTATATTGCCTATTTTTAGCATTGGAATTGCAAATGCAGAAATTGTAAATAGTGATGTCAACCAACGATTAAATGCATATGTGTCAAAGTACGGAGTAGTACTGGATGAAAAAGCTACAAGTGATGTTTTACAAAAATGCACGACGATACAAAATCAAGTAACCGTGTTACAGGCAAATTCTTCGGTAGCTGTAACCAAAAGGCTAGGGACTTATTCGAATTTGCAAAAGGAAATCAGGGCCATTGAACTTAGGATGATGCGACAAGGTGTAGATGCTTCTGAACTAGATTTATTTATTGGTAAAATCCAAGAAGGGCAAGATAGATTAACAGTTGCTGCCGATAATTTTGGAACCGCAGCTGACGATATTAGGTTAATTGATTGTCAAAAACGCCCAGAACAATTTAAAGCAGGTTTAAACGAGTTAAAATCGTTGCATAAACAGTTGGTAGATACCTCTGCTAAGCTAAGAATACTTATTGAAAAATCACCATACACCACTTTTGGACCACTAAAAGGAAGGCTGTCATTATAGATATGGATGGTCAAAATTTTATAGAGAAGCGTATAGACGTATCAAATCCAGTAGTCACACTAATAATAGTTCTAATAATTGCTTCTACAATGGTGGTTATTACGACTAGTATGTTCTTAAGGTCGGGAGCATATCAAACAGTCAAACAGATTCAAAATGGCATAAAAGCAACTTCCGAGTCTGATTTAAGTGGGTATGACACCACAAGCCCTATTCAATCATCAGATATTGAAAAATTTACCGAAAATTTAGGTAAAAATACAGGGTCTATAAACAATGAAAAAGATTATCAGGATCCTGTTGTAGACTACCAGGGTATAGGTATTAATTAACTGTAAATTTTTCTCTTACCCAATCATCAAGGCTACCACCACCTCCGCCAGCCAAAAATACTACTAATTGACCATCATTAAGGTGTTTAATGACCTTGTTTTCTAAATCAGATCCCATAGAAGATACTTCCACAATTTCTTTATTCGTTATACCTTTAATTAACTCGGTAGGTTCTATTATAGAGTCATTAGGATCTTCTCTAGCTAAATAACTGGGTAACCAATACACCTTGCCGGCTTTATTAAAGACGTTTTTATAGCCATCTTTAGCAAAATGTTGTCTTCTATCTGTTAGCGGTTCGTATATGGCAACAATATTATTAGATAGCTCGCTAGCAAGTTGCATAGTAGCTTCAATTTCTTCAGGAGTATGCGCATAATCTGAATAAACATTGGTGCAAATGTTTTCAAAACGACGTGATGTCCCAGGAAATTCATTTATTAGTTTTACTATTTTACTATTATTGATATTAGATAATTCAGAAACCAGCTTAACGCATAAGGTGGCATTTCTTCTATTATGGAGACCTGCCAAAGTAACCATCTTTATTAAGCTATCTTCATCTTTTATTTCTACAATAGCTTCGTTATTTGAAATGTTCAGGTATTCTTCATCTTTACAATATAGATAGGTTTTATCGCTTTGCTTAATAAATTGCCTAAAAGCCTCTTTATAATTATCCCGTGTTGGGTAAATTTCATGGTGATCCCAATCAACGCTAGCAATAATTGACCTATAGGGTTTAAAGGACAAAAAGTTTCTATCAAATTCATCACATTCATATATAAAATATTCAGCCTCTTTATTATATTCGCCCATTTCACAAAAAGTTGTTTTAGCCCCAATTGAGTAACTAACTGGTATATTTAATTTTTTAAAAAGCCAAATTAACATACCAGTTGTGGTTGTTTTACCATGGGTGCCGGCTACTGCAATTAGCTTTAGGTTCTTAATATTTAAAAAATAGCTAAGGAACTCATCTCTTTTAGTAGATTTAATATTGTTTGCTTTAGTGAACAATATTTCTGGATGATTGGGTTTTTCTAGTGGCAAAGCAGAGCTATAAACAAACCAATCTATCGGTTTATTTGAATGTAGTTGGCTAATATAACTATCATTTTCTTGACCAATATGGGCAGTTATACCTTTTGAGGCCAAGTATTTTATATAGCTACTATTTTTTTTGTCTGAGCCACTAACATCAAAGCCAGCTTCTTTTGCTATTAATGCTAGCGGGCCGATGCCAGCACCACCGATTCCTGAAAAATATATATGCATACGCATAAATCGTACCTTAAAAGTCTGATATAATAAAATTACAAAGTAAAAATATAAAAATATGGTCCAAAAATTAATTAAAAAGCTACTAGAACCTCGTCATTTTTGGCGACATGTAGGGTTCGATGAATTAAGCGAACTATATGCCAGTGAGTTCATGCGTTCTTTGGCCATGAGTGTAGTTGGTATTTTTGTACCTATTTATCTATTAAAACTTGGATATAGCTTACAGACAATATTTGCTATGCAGATAGTCTGGGCCGCATCCAGGCCTGTATTTTCCTACGTCGCTGCAAAAAGTGTAGCTATATTAGGTCCAAAACACACAATGGCACTTGGAACTATAGTACAGATTGTATATTTGGCAGTACTAGTTAGTATAGAGTCATTAAACTGGCCATTAGCCCTCTTGGGCATTTTAGGCTCGTTGTCTTACGCTTTATACAACATTGCTATACAAGTAGACTTCTCGAAGGTTAAGCATACGGAGCACGGCGGAAAAGAGCTCAGTTTCATAACCATATGTGAACGGATTGGATCTTCTGTTGGTCCATTAGTCGGTGGCTTAGTGGCCAGTTTTTATAACCCAAAGGCTACAATTATTATTGCAATTATTGTTATGGCAGGGTCTTTAGTACCAATATTTATGTCGGCAGAACCTACTAAAGTTAATCAAAAAATTATATTAAAGGGTTTCCCGTGGCGAAGGCACAAATGGGATTTTATATCAGCTGGTTTTTTTGGGGTAGAAAATGTAGTTAGTGTAGTTATTTGGCCTATTTTTATTGCACTTGCTGTATTTCAGCAAAACACCTTCGCGGCTATTGGTCTATTAGTATCATTAAGTACGGCTGTAGCTTTAATTGCAATATATTTAATTGGTAAATTAATAGATAAGCATAAGGGGGGCATAATGCTTAAAATTGGGACTATAAGTAATGCAATAGTGCATCTTATACGGCCATTTGTGAGTACTATATTCCAGGCATTTGCAATTAGCTTTATTAACGAACCAATGACTGCCAGTTATCGAATGCCATTTAGCAAAGGATTGTATGATTCAGCTGATAGTGTTCCCGGGTATAGAATTATTTATATAACTCTTTTTGATACTTTTAGGATGCTTGGTTTGCTAGTTTTTTGGGTTGGTGCTTATATCGCATCATTTTACATTACTAACGATGTAGATCTTCTTAAGTGGTTATTTGTTGTAGGTGCATTCTGTTCATTGGGGATTTTAACTCAGCGCTTTCCTGCGCTAAAATCATAAACACATGGAAAAACATAAACTTTACGGACTATGGCATAAATATAGAACTATTTCTTTATTAATAA
>JAUPVN010000003.1 GCA_030917025.1 Patescibacteria group bacterium
TTGGCAAACGCCTTAACGGTTTCGTTAAAACTGTCGTTATATTGCAAAGCAATTTCTATACCAACGTCAGAAATTGTTTTATCTACATAAAAAACTTTTTCTCCAACAATGTCTTTACCAATATTTAAATGGCGAACATAGCTTTGTATACCGCCTTCAAAATAAAAACAATACTCTTGTTGAGTTTGTTCACTATAAACGTATGTTCTTATACCTTTTGTGAGATATGCCTGATGACGCAAATAGTCTACTACCCATTCATAATCAAAATCTACTACCTGAAAAATAGTATCATCAGGCCAAAAAGTAATTGTTGTGCCTGTTTTATTAGTTTTGCCTACCTTTTTTAGTTCAGATGTGGGCACGCCCTTTTCATAAGTTTGCTGATAAATAATTCCATTTTTATGCACCTCGGCAATAAGCTTTTTAGATAGTGCGTTTACCACGCTTACTCCAACACCGTGTAAACCGCTAGAAACTTTATAGCCACCACCGCCAAATTTACCTCCAGCGTGCAAAATAGTTAAAACTGTTTCTAAGGTACTTTTACCTGTTTTAGGGTGGGTGTCTACAGGTATACCACGCCCGTCATCTGTAACCCTTACTCCGCCGTCTGCCAACAATGTAACGTCTACCCTGGTGGCCTCTCCAGCAATTGCCTCATCTATACCGTTATCGGCTATTTCTTTTATTAAATGATGTAGCCCGTCTACACCGGTGCTACCAATATACATCCCTGGTCTTTTGCGAACTGGTTCTAGCCCCTCAAGAACTTGGATCTGCCCAGAATCATAGGCTGGTGAATTATTTGTATGTTTTGTCATTACCCTCTTGCTCGTTTTATTTATAATCAAATTCTATTATATGGGTATTTTCGTAAAGACACAACCATAAGAAGATTGCATTATTATCGATTACTTGATTAAATAAAGATGTACTATTAATAAAGATTACAAAATAAATAATATGTTTAGAAAACTTATATCAAATCTACCCTTTCAACCTTCGCTTTTAGCGGATGTAGCCTTTTATTCAAAAAGACTCAAAAAAGAAACCGCCATTCGTAGAATAGGCGCAATTATGTTACTTGTTGGATTTTCTATGCAACTATTTACGGTGGCCTTTCCAACACAGTCGTCTTTAGCAACAGATTGGAGCGATATAGTTTACGGAGCACATAGCAAAAACGACATTCTTAATGCTTACAAAAACAACGTAGATCAACTAGGCCGAACAGATATCCAGGCAATTTATAATCACTACGGTATTACAGAGGCACAAATACAAAACGCAACCGAAGCTACAATTACAGATAGCAACCAAAGTCTTATTAATACTTCTAGAAGCACCACAAAAGTTGCCCAAACTTTTATACCAATAAATAACGCCATTAATGGAGGAATCTACGAATTTAATTTTAACTATTGGAGTAATAGCCGTTTTTCATCTAATGGATACCCAACTATAACTGGGATCTCTCAGTACGGTTTTAGGTTTTGGATACTTTTGGGTGGTTGTGGCAATATAATTTATGAAAAAGGTGCAAAAAAACCAATTTTAGAAATTTCTAAAACATTAACATCAACGCCCCAACCAAAAGTAGGTGATACAACTACTTTTGATATTAGATTCCGTAATACTGGGGCCATAAGCGCCCAAAATGTTGTTATAGCCGATGATTTACCTACCCAGTTAGAATATTTATCGTACACCGCAACGGCCGATCTTACATTTGTTCAAAAAGGGCAAAGATTAGAGTGGCGCATTCCAAATACAGATAGCACATTATCTAGTGGTGAGCGTTGGCATCAAATTAGTATAAAAACAAAGGCTAAAGAACCCGCTAAAAATGTATGTAACACAGCAGGCATTGTATCTTCTAACGCCGCTTGGCAAAAAAGTGCGCAAAACGCTGCTTGTGTAAACATAACAACCACCCCAACTTGTGCAGACACGCCAACTTTACCAGAGTGCAAACCGCCACCAACACCATCAAATCCTATCATTGTAACCGATAAAGCCGTTACCAATAACACACAAAGCATAGCAGATGCCAATAATACAACTGCTCAACCCGGTGATACACTAACTTATAACCTGTTTATAACCAATAAAGGTAACGCCCCGCGCGAAAACCTTAAACTAGACGGAGAATATTCAGAAGACGTAAGAGATATTCTAGAATATGCAGATATAACTGTTTTAAACGATGCAACTTTAAACGACCAAACAAAAAAACTTAGTTGGGCCCCTGTTTCTATTGCGCCAGGACAAACCATTACAAAAACGTTTACAGTAAAAGTTAAAAATCCCTTACCAGCAACACCTGTTTCTGCATCTAACCCTCTTTCTTATGATTTTTCTATGCATAATGTATACGGGCGTAATGTTACTGTTAACTTACCAAAACCAGCCTCTAAGGCGGTTGAACAAACTGTTACTCAATTGCCCAACACCGGCCCATCCATGAGTATGGCAATTGCAGTATTAGGAGTTATGATAGTTGGATACTTTTATTACCGGAACAGACTCTTAAACAAAGAGTTAGCAATTATTCAAAAAGAATTTAAATCGGGGGGACTATAGCCATGGCCCAAGAGCAAAAGCCTATCCAGTCAAAGCAAGAATCTTTTACATCCGGAGAGTTAGAAAAACTTAGCGTAGAAGCCGCACATAATAGCTTAAAGCAAAAAGAAAAGGCCAGTAATGCACACGAATCTGGCCCAATAAATAAAGAGCAATTACAATCGGTTATAGATAAAGAGGCAAAAACTTCTGAGTCTTATAAAAAGCAAGCAGAAGCAAATAATCACGATACAAGCCCTCACAAACACTATTTAACGCATAAAATTAAAACTGCCGTGTTCCACCAAACAATGGACGACGTACGCAGCCATTTAAGCCCCTCTGAGCAACGTTTTAGTAAGATAATACATAATGACACCATAGAAAGTTTAAGCAACCTAGGGGGCAAAACAGTGGCTCGTCCAATTGGGATATTGGGTGGTGCAACTATCTTAGTAATTGGCAGTTTTATAGTATTATTCTTTGCAAAACGATATGGCTTTGAGGTGCCTTTAAGCCTTTTTGCGGCTCTTTATGTTATTGGATTTGTTTTAATGATAATTGCCGAATACCTATACCGTATTGTGCTAAATATATTTCATAAAAAACAACAAAATATTTAAGAATCTTCTTTAGCAG
>JAUPVN010000084.1 GCA_030917025.1 Patescibacteria group bacterium
GCAAAAAAATCCTAGTTTAATTACGCCAGAATCACCCACTCAGCGCGTGGGTGATAAACAAATAGATGGATTTGTAAAAAAAGAACATAAAAAAAGAATATTAAGCTTAAACGATGTTTTTAGCTTGCAAGAAGTTAAAGATTGGTACAAACGCATAATTAAACTAGATGAAAGAGTAGCTAAATCTTTATTTTGGGGTGATATAAAGATGGACGGCCTTAGCTGTGCTTTATGGTATAAAGATGGGGTTTTAGAAGCCGCAGTAACACGGGGTGATGGCTTTGTGGGAGAGGACGTAACAAATAATGTTAAAGTAATACCATCTGTTCCGCTTAGGTTAAGAACAACTAAAAATACTGCCCATTTTGCAATAGGCTATACAGAAGTTCGCGGCGAAATTGTTATGTACAAAAAAGATTTTATAGAGCTTAATAATCTAATGCGGAAAAACGGAGAAAAGCTATATGCCAACCCACGTAATTTAGCTGCCGGTACAATAAGACAGCTAGATCCAAGCATTGTAGCGCAGCGTAAGTTATATTTTAGGCCATTTGATATGCTAAGAGAAGATCCAGGGGAGCTAAAAACTCAGCAACAAACTTACAAAACATTGGCAGATTTGCAATTTTTGGTTAATAGTCAGGCAAAATTATTAAATAATATAAACGACATAGAAAAATTTGCAGAATATTGGAAGGAAAAGCGACATGAGTTACCTTTTAACACAGATGGTTTAGTTATAAAAATAAATGATCGTTTGCTTTATGATTCTTTAGGGGTTGTAGGTAAAAACCCTAGGGCCGCAATAGCTTTTAAATATCCTGCCTTAACGGCCACTACTAAAATAGTAGATATCATAATTAGTATTGGTAGAACAGGTGCAGCAACACCCGTTGCTGTTTTAGAGCCAGTATTTTTGGCGGGCAGTACTGTACAAATGGCAACATTGCATAATCAGCAAGAAATTGCCAAAAAAGATATTAAAATTGGTGATACAGTTGTTGTGCAAAAAGCAGGAGATATAATCCCAGAGGTTATAGAGCCTATTGTAGGTTTAAGAAACGGCTCAGAAAAGTCTTTTGCAATGCCAAAAGAGTGCCCAGATTGCCAAACAACGCTAGAAAAACCAAGTAATGAGGTTGTATGGCGTTGCCCCAATACTAGATGTCCCGCCAGAACGTGGCGGCATATTCAGCATTTTGCATCTAAACCAGCCCTTAATATAGATGGCTTGGGTGAAAAGAATGTTATGGTTTTGTTAGATAACGGTTTAATAAGTGATGCGGCCGACTTATATAAACTTAGCAAAGACCAAATTATAAAATTAGAAAGATTTGCAGATTTAAGCGCCGATAATTTAATAAATGCAATTGCTGCTAAAAAAAATCCACCTTTGGCTAAATTTATTTTTGCTTTAGGCATTAGGCACGTTGGCGCACAAACAGCTATAGATATTACCAATAAATATAAAAACTTAGATGCAATAACAAATACAAATTTACAAGAATTGTTAACAATAGACGGCGTAGGAGAAGTAGTTGCAGAAAGCATAGTAACGTGGTTTTCTGATCCAACTAATATAAAATTATTAAAAAAGTTTGCAGACAATGGGGTTACCCCTAAAAATCAAAAAGAATCTAGGGGTGGGCCTCTTAATGGTAATAGTTTTGTTATTACGGGTAGTTTAAATAGTATGGGTAGGCAAGATGCAGCCGATAAAATTATTGCCCTTGGTGGTACTTTTCAGTCTTCTGTTGGCAAAGGCACAACTTATTTAGTTGCAAACGATGCAGTTGGTACAAGTAAATTAGCTAAAGCCCAAAAATTTGGTACTAAAATTATTAAAGAAGAAGATTTTTTAAAAATTTTAAATGCTTAAATTAATATTTGCCACTACTAATGCTCGTAAAATTAAAGAGGCAAAAGCCGCGTGTGAGCCCGCAGGTATATTTATTATCCCCCAAAAGTTAGCTATAGAAGAAATTCAAAATTCAGATGGTAAAAAAGTTGCTATGCATAAAGCTAAACAGGCATTTAATATATTACAAAAACCAGTTGTAGTTACAGATACATTTTGGAATATACCTGCATTAAACGGGTTTCCGGGGCCATACATGAAAGACGTTGATATTTGGTTTAGTGTTTTAGATTGGCAAAATTTACTTAAAAATAAAAATAAAGAGGCCATTTGTTATGAAAACGTAGTATATGCCGATAAATTAGGTAAACTACATTATTTTGTATCTACTTTTAAGGGTGAGTTTGTAGATGAACCGTCTGGTAGCTTAAATAATTTAAATTTAGAGCGTATGTTTAGTTTTGATGGCGGCAAAAATACTTTAGCAGATCTTCATGATAGCAACCAATTAACATACCATCCAGACGATTATTGCTGGGTAGATTTTGTTAAATGGTATACCAAAAATATTATTTTGTAATCTCACAATTTTATATACCACCGCTCGGTACACCCGGTTTAGGGAACTCAGCTAAACCTTTTATATTGTAGTAATCTGCCCAAATCTGCAGTGATGTAGCGCAAGCGTTTATGGCAATTTTATATGCAGTGCGTAAATTACCATTTTGATATTGTTTAGTCATAGTTTGCATATAATCATTTAAAGTTACAAAAGGGTCGTCATATGTTTTTGCGGGGGTATAGGTATCATGTATATCTTGCAG
>JAUPVN010000085.1 GCA_030917025.1 Patescibacteria group bacterium
CATGTTTATACAATAACAAATTTACTGTGTTTTTATAATATAAAACTCTAAGTTATTTATCTAATTTTTTGATTCTTTTGAATCGATTACTGCTTCTTCAGCGGGTATTTCTTTAGATACCGGAGTAGCATTTACGGCTTTTTTATCAAAATCTACACTAGTTAACCGAGCAGATTTACCAGTACGATCACGCATATATGTAAGATTATTTCTACGAACCTTACTACGTTTAACAACTTCTAATTTAACAATAGAAGGGCTGTGCACTAAATATGATTTTTCGACTCCAACACCGCTAGCTACTCTTCTTACGGTTATACTGCTTGTAAGGCTATTCTTTCTATCTGTTCTAATAACTAAACCCTCAAATACCTGAACACGTTCTTTATTGCCCTCTTTAATTTTTTGGTGAACCTTAACTGTATCACCCGTCTGAACCGCAGTAACGTGTGGTTTCATATATTTTTGCTCAATAGTTCTTATAATACTTGCCATTTTTATAATCCTCGCCGTATACTTATTTTATCTATAATCCGAGTTAGTATAGCATATTTATAGTAACATTAAAAGACTAATAATATTTAGCCTAAAACGGTACAATAATCAAATATGGATATATTTAATAAAGCCCTAGCGGAGCATAAAAAATATAAAGGAAAAATGGAGATAGTTTCTCGCGTTCCGTTAAATAATAAAGAAGATCTAAGCACTTATTATAGCCCGGGGGTAGCTGCCGTTTCTAAACATCTTGCAAAGCACCCCGATCAAACTAACATATACACCAATACCCATAACTCTGTAGCAATAGTTTCTGACGGTAGTGCTGTTCTAGGCTTGGGGAACATTGGCCCAGAGGGCGCATTACCGGTTATGGAGGGTAAGGCCATCCTATTTAAAAAATTTGCCAATATAGATGGTTACCCAATTGTTTTGAACACTCAAGACCCAAATGAAATAATTAATATTGTTACTGCAATTGCCCCAAGTTTTGGTGGCATCAATTTAGAAGATATTTCTGCTCCAAATTGTTTTTATATAGAAGATCAGCTTAAAAAAAGATTAACAATACACATAATGCACGACGACCAACACGGAACGGCTGTTGTGGTGCTTGCTGGGCTTATTAACGCCTGCAAAGTAACTAACCGCAAGCTACAAGATTCTAAGGTTGTACTAATTGGAGCGGGTGCTGCTGGAGTAGCTATTGCTAAGTTGTTATATCAATATGCAAAGCCAAATATCATAGCCATAGATAGTAAGGGTGTAATAACTAAAAAAAGAAAAAATTTATCACCAGAAAAGTTACTATTAAGTTCATATAGCCAAGATAATACTGCCACAGATCTTAAGGGTTCTCTAAAGGGTGCAGACATTTTTATAGGTGTCTCAAAAAGTAATTTATTAAACAAAGAAATGATACGATCAATGGCAAAAGACCCGATTATTTTTGCACTAGCAAACCCAAACCCAGAAATAACTCCAACAGATGCTATTAACGCAGGTGCAGCCGTAGTAGCCACTGGCAGAAGCGACTATCCTAACCAAGTAAATAATGTGCTAGCTTTTCCTGGCCTATTTAGGGGTGCTCTAGACACTCAATCTACAATTAATGAATCTCATAAATTAGCTGCAGCAGAAGCAATTGCTAATATTATTAAGTCACCCACTAAAACCCAAATAATACCTAGCCCTTTTGATAAAAATGTAGTAAAAGTAGTTGCTGCTGTATATAAAAAGTAAATTTTAATATTAATTTATATTAAGACAAAATCCGCATAACTTCTTCTACACTTGTTTCACCAGCTATTACTCTTAATACACCTTCTTGTAACAATGTTGTCATACCACCACTAACTGCAACCGCTTCTATAGATCTAGAAGTTACTAATCTTATTGGTTTTTTTAGTTCTGTTTCTACTTCATTAGTCATCACTAACAATTCTCTAACGGCGAATTGCCCCGTATACCCAAAAGGATTATCTTCTGTTGGTACTGGTCTGTAAAGCTGTAAATTATCTAAATTAGGTTTTGGGACATGCTCGGGCAAAGAATCTACCGATTGCCTTATCCACTGCAAAGTTGCGTCATCTGGGCTATATGCTTCTTTGCTATTATCATCTAAGCGTCTTATTAGGCGCTGGGCTTGTACTAATCTAATAGCAGAAGTAAATAAAGGATTTTCTTCTATTGCACCAAGCATTCTAGTTAGCGCCGCAGCTGCAGAGCCCGCATGATATGTAGAAACTACTAAATGGCCTGTTAACGCAGACTGCAAAGCTGTTTTTGCAGTATCATTATCTCTAATTTCTCCAACCATTACTACATCAGGGTCTAACCTTAACACGGCTCTAAATTTAGTTGCAAAACCAGAAGTATCATGACGAGAATCAACTGGTATTTGTGTTACACCTTTAATGTTATATTCTACAGGGTCTTCAAGAGTAATAATTTTTCTTTCGGTGCTATTGAGTTCATTTAAAATACTATATAAAGTTGTTGTTTTACCAGAGCCGGTTGGGCCAACAATTAGTACAAGCCCGTTTGGATGTTTAATAATATCATCTATTATTTCTTTTTCATCGGGCTGCAGCCCCAATTTATCAATATTCATCATTTCTGATTTTAAATTAAATAATCTTAAAACAGCATCCATACCGTGAATAGTTGGCACTGTTTCTACACGTAAATTAACCTCAACAGAAGACCCATCTGCAAGTTGATACTTTTTATTAATATGCCCAGTTTGAGCATCGTCAGAATTTGTAGAAACATTAGCAGCAACAGCCAAGCTAGATATTAATTGATGATACTTTTCTCGATCTATAACTGCCACTGGGTGTAAAACGCCATCAACCCTAAAACGTATCCTAACATCGTTTTCGTCTGTTTCTAGATGGATATCAGATGCCTCAAGTTGAAAAGCTTGTTTAACCAAATATGCCAACATGTCATCAGCATGCACTGTGCCCAGGGTAGCAGAAATGTCACCAACGGTCTCTGTGGTACCATGATTAATCTCAATATCATGATATACAATCTCTTTTGGAGGATCGTAACGTCTCATAAGTTCTCTATAGCCCATATCAGATATCAAATAAAAATCAACTTGCTGATCTTGAAACCTATTACGCATCTGACTCATAGTATTTTGTGCAGTGGCATTTGTAATACCAAATCTAATCAAATGAGCATCAACGTACAGTGGCATTATTTTTAAAGATCTTATTTCTTCAATACTTAATAATTCTTTGTACAAATTAATCTCGGCCTGAGATGTATCAAAATATTGCACACCAACAATACGAGCCCGCCTTAGGGTTGCCTGTTCATCTAGTTGTCTTGCTTTATTGTCGTCCATAGTTGTAATGCTTATGTATTATTATACTGCAATGTACATATTTTTGTTAAAGTAAATATATGAGCATTAAAATAGCCCTGCTTCTTCATGACATACGTAGTACCCAAAATGTTGGTAGTATTATGCGAAGTGCAGATTGTTTTGGAGTTAAACATATATATTTTAGTGGCTATACACCTTACCCATTAATAAATAATGATCCCAGGTTACCTCATATAGCAAATAAAATAAACAGCAGAATAGCAAAAACGGCACTTGGCGCAGAAGCCTCGATACCTTTTTCTGTATATAATAACGAGATAGACGCCGTATCAGCTGCAAATAAAGCCGGTTTTAAACAATTTATATGTCTTGAACAAGACTCAAAAAGTATTCCAATAAATAAATATACTTTAAATAATGATATATTGCTGGCAGTTGGTAACGAAATTACTGGTGTTTCGCACTGGACACTCCAAAATGCTCATGCCATACTTGAGATAACCCAATTTGGTAAAAAAGAGTCATTAAATGTTAGTAACGCCACAGCTATAGCATTATACGCACTCACTAATATGAATATATGAATATATTAAATAAAACTCACTCTTTTGGTCTTGTATTAATACTTTGTGGTACAATTTTAGCTTTAGTTACAACAGTAATCATTGGTCCATTCAATATAGTCAATACAGACAAAATTAGCCCAATAAACATAATTAACCTTGCAAACAAACAAAGATCATTACAAGACACCCAGCCATTGACAACAAATGCAGACCTAATGAACGCTGCTCAAAAAAGAGCAGAGGCTTTAGCCCAACAATTAGAGTTAAACGATAATAAGTATAAGCAAATTACTGCTTGGGAATATATTAAAGATGTAAACTATCCTTTCCAGGTTGCCGGAGAAAATATTGCTATTGATGGGCCCACAAACCTAGATATCGTAGAAGGTTGGATGCAGAGCATTACTCATAAAACAAATATACTTAACTCTTCTTATAGCGATATAGGTGTTGGGGTTGCGAGCTTTTATTCGGCCGATAATATTCAAAATCGTAATATAACTGTTGCATTATTTGCAACTCAAACAAATGATGGTAAAACTAATATTTCAGAACCTACATTTCCAGCAGGACCACTTTATGTTGCTACCAGTTCATTTAATTTAACATCAAAATTATTGCTATTTATTTCTTTTGCGCTAATTATAATAGGTGGCTATATTGAATTTCGCCAAATTCAAATTCATCATCGTTTGCAAAATATAAAATAAAATTTAATACTAAGTGTAAATGATCGACTGCTTAGGCAACACTGTTTCTAATTGTTCTAGCAAATCATCTGTATAATTAACACCTACGGGTAGTTTAATTGGTTTTTTATGCTCTCCGATCACTAAAATTGTATCTACTTTACCTGGGTAAGAGTCAATAATTGATTTAATACCTCTTAAAAGATCTTGGTTTGTAGTATCTTCTACCCGCAGATATAGTTTTTTTCGCAAAGGAATACCAGAAGTTTTTGCTAATTTAACTTTTGCAATTATTTTTGATGGCACATAGTCACTTCCTGTTGGCTCGTATGCTAAGGCCTCTTTAAAAGTTACTAAAGAAATCTTTTCTGCAATAATTTTAGCTTCTTGCAAATCAGATCCTTGCTTATCACGACCACTAACTCTTCCGGAAACAATTAATACAGTATCTTTCGCTAATTTTTCTTTTAGACTATCTAGAACTTTTGGGAATATTATTAATTCTCTAACCGCTCCATTAATATCTTCTAGCTGCATAAACGCCATAGATTGGCCATTCTTAGTAGTGATATTTCTTATCTCTACAATAGTTCCGCCAACTGTAATTTTTTTACCATCAGCAGCAACTATCACTTCAGATAATGGTGCGGTTTGTTCTTTAAACATTTTTAAATAAACTTCTAAAGGATGCTGTGACAAATATAAACCCAGTAACTCTCTTTCCCAATGCAAATAATCGTTTTCTGCATATAAAGATGCTGCTGATAAATCTAACGGAATAGTAACAGGTGCAATTTCTCCACCAAACAAATCAACTTGTCCGGCAGATTTTTCTTTTGCAATTTTAGCAGATGTAGCCACTATATTATCTATGTTACTTAGCATAACTGATCTATTTGCAAATCTGTCTAATGCACCAGTTTTTATTAAACTTTCCCAAACCTTTTTATTCACTAAACGGCTGTCAGTACGCCCCATAAAGTCCTCTAACGATTTAAACGGCCCGTCTTTTGCTCTGGTAGCAATTATACCCGCTACTGCGTTATGCCCAACATTCTTTATGGCGTCTAACCCAAACCTTATAGTTTCTTTATTATCTTTATCTCTAACAACAGAAAATTCATGAAAAGATTCATTTACATCTGGCTGTAGCACTGTGATACCCATATGTTTACATTCTGCAATTTCAATTGCTAGCCTATCTGTATCATCGTAATCACCCGTCATTAATGCAGCCATAAAGGCTGCAGGATAATGGGCTTTTAGGTAGGCTGTCCAGTAAGCAATTAAGGCATAGCATGCCGAATGGGATTTATTAAAAGCATAGTCTGCAAACCCCATAAGATCTTCCCAAAACTTTTCCATAACATCTTTCGGTACACCACCGTGCTCAACCCCACCTTCTATGAATTTGTGTTGCATTTTAAGCATAACTGAACGTATTTTTTTACCAATAGCTTTACGCAAAGTATCGGCTTCTCCACCGGTAAAACCACAGACTTCTTTACTTATTTGCATAACCTGTTCTTGATAAACCAATGTACCATAAGTAGGAGATAGGGCATTCTTAAATTTTTCATGAGGAACGCTAACTTCTTCTAGGCCATTTTTTCTACGTACAAACATATCTACAAGGCCCGCTTTTAATGGCCCTGGTCTATAAAGGGCACACATTGCAACTATATCGCTAAACTCTGTAGGTTTTAGCTCTTTTAAATATCTTTTCATACCTGCAGATTCAAGCTGGAATACGCCGGTTGTGTCGCCACTAGATAGCAAATCATAGGTTTTTGTATCTTTTAAAGAAACTGCATTTATATCAATATCATCACCGTAAACTTTTTTAATTATCCTTAAAGCATTTTTAATTGTAGTTAAATTTGAAAGACCCAAAAAATCCATCTTTAATAAACCAAGTTCTTCTACTACTCCCATAGGGTATTGAGTAGCCACAACGCCCTTTTGAGCCATTTCTAGTGGGCTATATTCAACAATTGATGATGGGGCAATAACTACGCCCGCAGCGTGCACACCGTGATTTCTGATTGTTCCCTCTAACTGTATAGCCATGTCAAAAACCATTTTTGCTTGAGGATTATTATTGTATTCGTTTTTTAAGTCTGAGGAACTTTTTAAAGACGTTTTTAGCGGTATTTGACGCCCTTGTATGGGCGGGGGAACTAATTTAGCCATTCTATCAGCATCTGCATAAGGAACTTCTAAAACCCTTGCTACATCTCGCACAGCGGCCCTTGCAGCCATACGGCCATAGGTTGCAATATTGGCTACCCTATCAGTGCCATATTTATGTACACAA
>JAUPVN010000086.1 GCA_030917025.1 Patescibacteria group bacterium
CCGAAACTACATCTTTCAAAACAAGTTTTGAAGAGTAGGTTTCCTTGCAAATTGCCACTGGCAATTTTCACCCCGACACCCTTTTGGCGTGTCGTGAATTCGAGCCTCTGAATCTCCACGAAAAAACCGCCCAAGCGGACGGTCTTATCGTGGAGGGCCCAGTGGGGCTCGAACCCACGACACCCTGCTTAAGAGGCAGGTGCTCTAACCAGCTGAGCTATGGGCCCAATGTTTTATTGGTAGCAATCAACTAAAAAATAGTAGCAAATTACCTCTGTTTTGGCAATACTTAAGACGTACTTAAGGTATAATTAAATATATGGCACAATTAAACGGGCAAGATTTAAGAGGATTTATAAAAGAACGTCAAGCTAAACAGGTGCGTCAGCTAAAGCAACAGTATAAACTGCAACCAAAATTAGCAATTATTTCTGCATGCGATAACCCAACAATTACAACCTATGTTAACTTAAAAAAGAAATATGGATCAGATATTGGTATAGGTGTAGATTATTATGCAGTTAAGCAACAAGATTTAGCAGCAACTATTGGTAGTCTTAATAAAGATAATTCTGTTACCGGTATTATTGTTCAGTTACCATTACAGGATAAATCTCAAACAAATGAAATCATTGCTTTAGTAGATAGATTTAAAGATGTAGATGGTTTATCATCAGACCCCATTTACGATGCCGCCACACCAATGGCAATTAATTGGTTATTGGCTGGTTATGGTATAGATTTAAAGGGTAAAAATTTATGTATTATTGGTTATGGTAAATTGGTGGGCGAGCCCCTAAATAAAATATGGCAAAAAAGTGGCTTTAAAGCCTCTATTATAGATATAGATACAAAAAATAGAGATGAAATAATTATGGCTGCAGATGTAATTGTTACTGCTGTTGGTAAACCGGGTTTATTAAAATCTAGCCAGGTAAAAAAGGGCGCAGTTGTGGTAGATGCGGGCGTTGCAAGTGAAAAAGGTATCTTAAAAGGCGACGCAGAAGATGCTATATATTTAAGAGATGACGTTACTATAACACCCAAAAAAGGCGGGGTTGGGCCATTAACAGTAAGCGCATTGTTTGACAATGTTATTAGGGCTTGTAACGCGGGCATACAATCTAAATAGTTTTTTAATGATGTCTTAGGGTATGCAAGCCATAGTGTTGTTTATGCATTTTGTCGCGCTGGGTTAAGTAAATTCCAAATAATATGATACCCCCACCAATAATCAATAAAATTGGTATTTGTTCTTTAAGTATAAATATAATTATTAGTAGCGCCATAAAAGATTCTATATATAAAAAACTACCAATAGTGGCAGACGAAAGGTGTTCATAGCTTAAAACATTAAGTATGCGCGCAACAACCATAACTACTATTCCAGAATATATTGCAGCTGCTACAGATATTGGCGTAATAGTAAATTCAGGCTGTTTTGTTGTTAATGTTAAAAATGCTATAGATCCAAAAAACCCCACAATTTTAATTACCCCAAAAACGCTATAAATAGGTAAGTTTTGTTTGTTGGCTTTGCGCGCAAATATTAAAGATAACGGAAAAGAAATAGAATTTATAAGCATAAATAATGTTGCTAACAAATAATTTGTGTTATTAAAGTCTATATCATTAGAACCTTGTACAGAAATTACTGCAAATAAAGCTCCAATTGCAGCAGCAAAAATACCCAAAGAGGCGCTTTTTGTAATTGTTTCTTTAAGCCATATCCTAGATATTATTACTAAGTAAATTGGTGCCATTAAAGAAAGGATTGCAACATATCCTGCAGAACTTAATTTTATTGCATGCACAAAAGTAATAAGCGCTACTGTCATAAATACACCAGAATATATGCTATTTTTTAGATTTTTAGCATTAAACTTATTTAAACCCATAATTATTAGCACTATGCCAACTAACGCACCTGCGCATAACCGCATAACGTTATATTCGCTGGCCCCTACTTCTGCTATACCTAGTTTAGCAACAGAAGCATTAGGAGCTGCAATTAGTGCAGCAATAAAGGCTATCATTACCCAATATATGTAAGATTGTTTTTTGTTTTGTTTTTTCATTTTTTATTTAAATTTAATGTTTATATATTACCATATACTTTTTGCAATTCTGGGTACAGTTTGTATGCATTTTTCATAATTAGTTGAGATTCTTTTATTGTGCCAACACAGTCAAAGGGTTTTGTTTTTGTTTGGCCCAATAAATCTTTATAAATTGGAACATTATTTTTGTTAATTAAAGGGTTAGACCCAAATACGTTTTGTAATTCTTTTTGAGAAACGTAAATACTTAAAGCACCATATACAAAAGCACATTTTGGGCATTCGCCACACCAAAATAATTTATCATAACGCCCCGTAAAGGCGTTATTGCAAGAACAAAACACGTCTTTATATTTGTTAAATGCTCCTGAGTTTACAAAATATTCAGTTATTTGCAGTTCATTTAAATTTCTTAGTTTAGATATATATTTTAAGCTATTATTAAAAGTTAAAGATAGCAAATTTTGGTAGTTGTTTTCAAATTCAGAAGATTTAGAATATTGATGGTTAACGGGTAGCCCGTTTATATTTACGGTAGCTTCATCTGCAGAAGATTCGTTAGATACAATATGGGTTTTATAGCCACTTAGAATATTAACAACGGTGCCGGTGCACGCAATAATCGCAGATATTGGTATATGTCCATTTATTGCTTTATTTTTGTTGAGTTCTAATATTTTTGTGTCTATTTTTCTATCTACAAAAAGATGTTTTGTTTGCATAGAATTAATAAGATTTTGTAACTTATTGCGGTGGCCTAAGCTCCAGGTTGATAATAGCTGGGTATTCTCTTTTTGTAGCATTGTTAGGCTTACTAAAGAATCTTTGCCGCCTCCAATACCTATAAGGCAACCCTTATTATTTGGTAAACTGATAGGCAAATTATTATGGAGGTTTGGCTTAAATTTAACA
>JAUPVN010000087.1 GCA_030917025.1 Patescibacteria group bacterium
AAATTGGCGCATTTGAAGCACTACTTTTAGCAATAATCCCCTTTGCTATTTGCGCATTTATAGCTAATAAATTTTGCCTAATTATAAACTAACCTTCACCATTAGCAGCCTCTCGCCCTCGCCTTCCCTGGTAACTGCCATCTTCGTGCACTGCATCATTTTCATGACCCCAAAATGTTGGGTCAAATGGAGTATATATTCTATGCCCACCCTTCAAAACTCCGTCACTATGGATACCCGAACGATGCGTCTTAATATCAGAACCAACTATTGGAGATTGTCGAGGCACTTCTAGGCCGGCGTACCCCATAACGGTATTTGCAACATTAACAGAATTGCTGGGGTTAAACTGCCAAGTTACTGGGGCTGATGAATCAGGATCGGGGCTATATAAACCTGCAACTACTGGGAATACATCAGCGTTACCTGCACGTTCACCAAGCCCACATATAGTGGTTTCAAACTGAATATTAACTTTTACCCCATATTTATTCGCATAATCTACAGCTGCACGTCTTAACATATCGGTGTTGGCTACGGCTAAACCCTTATCATTATGATTATGCGCAGAAATAACGGCATTGGGGTTTGTACTCATAACCCATCCAATAACTTTACTATAAAATCTATACATCCAAAGTGGGTCACGTTGCCCTACGGTATCGGGCACATTAATAATATCAGCCCCCTGTTCAATAGCCGCCTTAATAACTCTCTCTAAATAAGCTGGATCTGTGGTAGATGCAGCTTCTGCAGAAAACTCAACGGTCGCATCGGGGTGATCACTGCTCAACTCTTTTGCAAATGCCACTGCCCTACTACCCATTGTAAGAACTTCTTCTGGTGATTTACCTGGGAACTTAGCTTTCATATGTTCGGAGTCAGTAGATACGAATGTATGAATACGTGCTCTGCTTGCTGGAGATACTGACGCCCAAGTGGCCTCAATATCACTAAAAACCACACGTGATAAACCCGTTATAACTGGGCCCCTAGACACGTTACCCTTTAACTGGCCATTTTCCCAAGTATCTACACTATAACAATTCTGGCCAACAGTCTGCGCAACTGCTAAAACTTCTTCTGCATCTCCTGGAGTGGCGGGGAAGCCTGCCTCAATTACACTAACACCTAAAGTTGCAATATAGTGAGCAATCTCAGGCTTCATACCATCGACAAATTGATTTTGTTGAGGTAACGACTGCGCCCCATCCCTTAATGAAGTGTCAAAGGTATCCACGTGCACTGAGGGAATTTCAATAGCCATAACTTTTCTCCTTAAATTAAAATAACTTTGGTTTTTGGCCAAAGTTTTCTTTTACTTTTTGGGGCTGGTTTAACGCATTTAGCGTGAAACTTTGGCTCTACTAAAACGCAGCCCGCCTAGAGCGAGTAGAAGATTTAGTGCCAATAAATTACGCAAATTAATCATTACAAATAATAATACCCAAATAAACATCTCAAATCAACATTAATAAAATATTTAGCATATAATCTTTACTATGTGGTTTATGCTTTCTTTATTTGCAATGTTGCTTTTAACTGTGCGCCGTTCTACAGAAAAAACAGTTGCAAATAATATTAGTAGCATGGCTATGCCATGGTTGCAGCAAGCCATTGCCATGCCGTTTATACTAGCTACTTTATTTTTTGCTAAATTTTATTGGCCAAGCTAATTACCAGCCAATTTTTGGCAACTTATGGCTATTTTAGTAATACTAAGCTCTATAAATTTATTCTGTTATTTTAAAGCCTTAAGCATAGCAGACGTAAGTTATGTTTCCCCACTAATGTCTTTGTACATTATTGGTAATATGTTTGGTGCATATTTAATACTAAAACAAGTACCAACATTTTTAGGTTTTATAGGAGCATTATTTATTTTAGTAGGAGTATATATAATTGCTAATAGCAAGCACAAAAATAATCAAAATATTCAAAAAAATAAAACTGCATTAATATTAATTTTAGGTTCTGTAATAACTAGCGCCATCACGGCAAATATAGAGGTACTTATGTTAAGAATGTCTAACCCCACAAGTTACAATTTTTATTCATCTGTGCTGTCTATTCCGTTTATTATAATTGTTACAATTTTAGTACTTAAAATGAGTAAAAATTATAATGGTAAATACTGGGCTAACATATATATAGGAACTAAAAAATATTTTTGGCCTCTAATAATAATTGGGCTAACATATACAGCAAATTTACTTTTTACATACCAAGCTAAACTAATAAGCCCAAACGCTGCTTACGTTGCAACAATAAAATCGGCGTCAATATTGCCAATAGTAATAATTGGAGCAATATTTTTTAAAGAAAAAATATCTGGCAAACAATGGTTAGGGCTAGCAATTATACTAATTGGGCTTGCCTTTTTAGCCACCAATTAAAACAGCATAAAATAATGAATTATTTGGCGGAGGGAGAGGGATTCGACCTTTACGGCAAAAGAAAGATACTTTTGCCAGGTAAACCCTATTAAGGCTAAAGGGCGGCCAACAGCAGACTTGCTGTTGTCGTTCGAATCATCATTACATCTACCAAATATAATAACCCAGACAAGCTGGGATATTATATTTGGCGGAGGGAGAGGGATTCGAACCCTCGAGGGCTTGCGCCCAACACGCTTTCCAA
>JAUPVN010000088.1 GCA_030917025.1 Patescibacteria group bacterium
AAAGATCGTTTGGATTTCTATTAAGTAAAAGAAGAAGCATTTTCTCAATAAGTAATTCGAAGTATTATTAACGGACTGAAGTATTCTCTATAATAGAATTAACAGGTGTGTGTAAAAATTGTGCAAAAAAGCACATTGATCATTAAATAGTTTTATTAGTAATATAGTACCTAAAAATGTTAAAATATAGTGGTAAACAGGAGATAAATTTATGGGTGTATTTGATTTTATTAGCAATATTTTTGGCTCTGCTAGTGATGCTGTAAGTGGGGCTGTCCCAGATGTTACAGATGCAGTTAGTGGGGTTACCGACGCAGTAGGGGGGGTTACTGGTGATGTAGCTGGCACAGTTACAGACGGGATAGGAGCTGCCGGTGATTTAGCATCTGGTGCTACAGACGCAGTAACCGGTGCCGCAGAGCAGGTATCTGGCCCTGTGCAAGATGTAGTAGACAACGTAACTAATATTATTGGCAAATAGTTTATTTTAATATGTAATTAACACTAATAGTGTTAATGTTTAAATATGAAAACTAATAAAGTTAATAATAATAAATCATGGATTATTGCTAGTGTTGGGTCTGCAATTGGGCTTATTGCTAGTTTTATACAAACAATAGAGCGAATAAGTTATGCCGACCAACCATTAAAAGCACTAACCTGTGATATAAACAGTATTTTTAGTTGTAGTAGTGTTTTTGACGGTTGGCAATCGTCTTTTTTTGGGTTTTCTAATTCTATAATGAGTTTAACGTTTTTTGCTGTAGTTTTTGGTGTGTCTATTAGTGGTGCTACCGGTAGTATTATTAATAAATATTTGCGTTATGTAATGCATTTTTTTAGTGTTTTCTTTTTAGCTTTTGGGGCATGGTATTTGCACCAAACAGTTTATGTTATTGGGGCACTGTGCATATTTTGTATTTTTATATATAGTGGTGTAATTTTATTAAATTGGGCATTTTTAAGAATAAATATAAATGATTTAGTTAAAAGCCCACAGTTAAATACAAAGTTTCATAAACTAATGGTAAGCGGCGCCGATACTTTTTTGTGGGTACTATGGGCGTTAATTATGTTTATAGTTTTAGCCAATAAATATATATAATAATATTTTGGTCTTGGGTTAGTTTATGAGATGATATAGGTACTATGCAAGATCAAAAGCACGACAAATCTACCAAGCTTTTATGGCTAGATTTAGAGATGACTGGGCTAAACCCAGAAACGGATAGAATTTTAGAAGTAGCAGCCATAATTACCGATTTTAATTTTAACGAATTTGCGCGCTATCAGTCTTTTGTTTATCAAACGCCAGAAGTTATGGCAACCATGAACGCTGAGAATTTAAGTATGCATACAGCATCTGGTTTGGTAGAACGCATTAAAGTTGCCCCTAACGAACAACACGTGGTTAGTGAGCTAGAGGCACTAGTACAACAGTATTTTAACGGTGAGCCAGCTATTTTGGCGGGCAATAGCATTCATCAAGATAGAAGATTTATTAGGCATTGGTGGCAACCAGTAGAACAGTTATTGCATTATAGAATGCTAGACGTTAGTAGCTATAAAATAATAATGCAAAATAAGTATAATATAAGATATCCTAAATCTGAAAGTCACCAGGCCCTAGAAGATATTTTAGAATCTATTGCAGAATTGCGTTATTATCTTGAGGGCGCTGGGGTGCAAACAGTAGAATAACAGGTATAAGATGGACCACAAACAGATAGAATCATACTTGTTAGAATTGCCAGAGGCATGGCTAGATTATCCTTTTGGTAAAGAAGTAGCAGTTTATAAAATTGGTACAAAAAACACCGAAAACCAAAAAATGTTTGCTTTAATTGCAGAAGGGTCAGACCCAGTAAGATTAAGCTTAAAATGCGATCCAGAGCTTTCTAAAGTATTAAGAGATAAATACGAAACAGTATTGCCGGGGTATCATTTAAATAAAAAACACTGGAATACAATTATTTGTAGCGGCCAATTGCAAGATGAAGAGCTAAAAGATCTTATTAGGCATAGTTATTTATTGGTTTCTGGTAGGCAAACGGTAAATTAAGGATTTTGTGTTTCTTGTGAGGGTGGGACAGGTTCTGCTCTAATAGTTTTAATATCATTATACATTTTTGCAAGATCTTTTTTTAGTTCGGTAGATTGCGTACCGTCGTAGGCCGTGATTAGGGCTTGCTGGTATACGTCTAATTGGTTATTTAACAGGGTTTTGTATGTTTTATCGTACGTTCCTGCTTGTTTAGCTTCTTCTAAAGTTGTTTTAGCATCTGTAGTTTGCATGGCGGCTATTTTTTTTAAATCATTTTTATCAAATTTTGTATTAATTATTGCGCTATGGCTACTAACTGTGGCCTGAGATGTGGCTGTATAATTTATTACATCTATATCTCTAGCATCTGAAGCACCAAGCTTTGTTATAGAAAGTATGTCTGCTTGGCTTGCTGCAACTGGATAAAGTTTTTGGCTTGACGATTTATCGTTTCCAGATAAGGCGCTTAATACTAGTGTAAAAATTAACAATACAATCAATACAACTACTACAATAAAAATTATGCGTTGTTTCTTACTATTTAGCTGCAACAAAGATTGTTTTGGTGCATTATGATCCATTATGTAGTTATAGTTTTCTTTATCCATTATTAGTAGTATACCGTAATACGGTTATGTTTCATAAAAATACCCAATGTTGTGGTGTATGGTGTTATTCTTTAAATTTAGCCGCTTTTTTACAGAGTGGGCTATACTAAAGAGTATATGGATGCAGTAGAAGACATAAAACAACGTTTAAGTATAGAAGATGTGGTGGCAGATTATGTAACACTTAAAAGATCTGGCAGTAATTTTAAGGGTTTAAGCCCATTTAGCAATGAGCGTACGCCAAGTTTTATGGTTAGCCCAGAAAAGCAAATTTGGCACGACTTTAGTTCTGGTAAGGGCGGTGATGCGTTTTCTTTTGTAATGGAAATGGAGGGCGTTGATTTTAAGGGTGCTCTAGAATTATTAGCCAGAAAAGCAGGTATAGATTTAAGTTTGTATCAAAAAGGCGATGGAAGTGCGCGCAAAAATAAAGACGCCGCGCAAAATGTGCTTAGTTTTGCTGTTAAGTACTATCAGCAGGCTTTGTTACAAAATCCAAAAGCGTTAGATTATGTTGTAAACAATCGTAAGCTAAGACGCCAAACTATTGCTGATTTTGGTATAGGATATGCTCCAAATACCGGTACTGCTCTTGTAGAGGCTTTGCAAAAAAAGAAAATGTCTATATATGACATACAGCTTGCTGGTGTCATTACTAGCCGATATTCTTCTCCTAAAGATATGTTTAGGGGGCGCATAGTTATTCCACTAATGGATCCACAGGGCCAACCAATTGGTTTTACGGCAAGGTTATTAGATTCTAAAGATGCTGGCCCAAAGTATATAAATACACCGCAGACTATTCTGTACGATAAAAGCCGTCATGTTTTTGGTTTGCATGCTGCAAAAGACACAATTAGAACAGAAAAATTTGTTGTAATAGTAGAGGGTAACATGGATGTTATTAGTAGCCACCAGGCAGGTGTTAAAAACGTTGTAGCTACTGCTGGCACGGCCATGACAACCTATCAACTAAAAGCACTGCAGCGTTTTACTAATGATATTAGATTATGTTTTGATCAAGATGCTGCGGGTATTGCAGCGGCTGAAAGGGCAATAGACGTAGCTCAATCTGTTGGGGTCCAACTGTCTATTATTTCTTTGCCAGAGGGTAAAGACCCAGACGAACTTATTCAAAAAGATGTTTCTTTGTGGCAATTGGCTATTACAAAACAACAATACGCCGTAGACTGGCTAATAGATAGATATAAGACACAATTTGATATTGCATCATCTCAGGGCAAAAAACAATTTATAGATACAATTGCAAAAGTAATTGTTCGTTTACAAAATCCTGTAGAAAAAGATCATTATACCCAAGAACTTGCAAAAATAACTAACGTAGATAAAGCTGCAATTATAATGACTCTAAAGCAACTATCTAATAAACAGCCAGATCTTAAAAAGGTTAATATTAACCCTAAACAAACAAAAGACAACGATTATTATCAAGATAATTTGCTTGCCCTGTTGGTTGGCTATTCTACAACTAGAAGATTTTTAGAAACATCAGACACCTCTTTATTTGTGTTTAGTACTCCAGAAAGACAGCGTTTATTTGAATATATTCAACAGTTTCCTAATGTTTCTTTTGCAAAAGAAATACCAGAAGATTTGAAAGATATAGAAGATTATGCGAAAATAGTACTATTCAAGGCAGAAGAACTCTACGCACCGCCTCGATTTAACGAGAATAGCCGGTTGCGAGAACTGCAAGATTTAATACAAAAACTTAAAATAAATTATATAAAACAGCAAAGACAATTAATATCAGAAGAAATTAAGCAAGCAGAGCTTGCTGGGGATCAACAGCGCGTGTCAGAATTGTTGGCATCGTTTATAGACCTCAATAAGAAAGGGTAATATACATATATGGCAGACGACATAGCCTTTGATATAGCAGCAATTAAGGTAAAATTAGCAGAAAAAGCAGCAAAAACAGCCAATAAATTAGAGCATAATGAAATTGTTGCATTAATACCAGACACTCCAGAAAATTTAGAAATCTTAGATACGCTTTATGCAGATTTAGCAGAAGCGGGTGTAGAGATTACAGGCCATGAACCAGCTGTTGCAATAGACGATGAATGGACAGCAGAAGATGATGAAGCCCTAATGACTAGCCAAGCCGCTTTACTTGATGATGTATCAGACGATTCTGTGCGTCTATATTTACGAGAAATTGGTAAAATACCCCTCTTAACATCAGAAGAAGAGCTAAAACTAGCGCATCAGGTTGTTGCTGGCGATAGGCGAGCAAAAGATAAAATGGCCGAGGCAAATATGCGTTTAGTAGTATCTATTGCAAAACGTTATGTTGGCCGTGGTTTAGATTTATTGGATCTTATTCAAGAGGGTAATACCGGCCTGCTAAGAGCAGTAGAAAAGTTTGACCCAGATAAAGGCTTTAAGTTTAGTACTTACGCAACATGGTGGATACGCCAGGCCATAACACGAGCAATTGCCGATCAGGCCAGAACAATTCGTATCCCGGTTCATATGGTAGAAACAATAAATAAGCTTTTAAGAACGCAGCGTCGTTTAACGCAAGAGCTTAATCGTGAACCCACAAATGAAGAAATTGCTAAAGAAATGGAAG
>JAUPVN010000089.1 GCA_030917025.1 Patescibacteria group bacterium
TACGTAAATCGGGGCGCTGAAATTTACCTTGTAATGGCAAAATTGGTAACATTCTATGAAAATTAATTTCGTTGTTTTTAAAAAAATTAATCATTTTTTTATAACCAGGGTATTGCAAAGAACCTACATGATCAAATAAAACCCTTACCGTAACTCCTCTTTTTTTAGCATCTGCAAGGCTTTGAAGTAATTCTTGTGTAGTGGAATCTTTAGACATTATATAAAACTCTAGGTGAACGTAAGTTTTGGCATTATTAATAGCTTTAGTCATTTGCTTAATACTATCTTTATAATTAATTGTTGAATCTATATGGTTACCACCAAGCATTGGCAAGGCTCCAAGCTTAGAATTTAATGTTGCCAAAGACAACAACCAGTCAGGAGGATTGTTTTCTGTTTCTATTGCAGACTGATTATGCGTTTTAGAATACACAAGTTCATTAATTGCTAATTGCTTATTTCGGCGTTTTTGGCTTAGCTTACTATTCCCAAAAAATAAAAATATGATCCACCCAAAAAAAGGTAAAAAGAATATTGCCATTAACCAAGCCGTGGCTTCTCCAGGTTTTCTATTATTTGGTATATAACCTAGGGCAAATATTCTACCAATAATATCAAAAACTATAAAAAATACTAAAGCTAATATAGAGTTAAAGTTTGCTTCCATTAATTGTATATAAGTATAGCAACCGCACATCAAAATTGCCATATTAAGGGCGATGGATGGCTAATATAAAACACCTGTTCTTACGACAAAGCATACCAGTAGATCTGGTGCGAAGTAAAAAAGTGTTTTTACGTAGTCAAGCGCGCCCTGAAATGGCCATTTTGATGTGTGGTTGCTATTTAATCCTACTTTACAGATTTAGACATTATTTTTTTACTACTTACTACAGATTTATCTAAACTATCATCTTTGTATTTATCTTGTTTTTGTTCTGATATTTTTTGTGATTGCTCAAAAGCCGCTATTGCTTCTCCCATAGAAACAAAATGTGGACTCCTTTGCAGGGCTCTATCAAGTTGATCTGTATGATGAACAATTGTTCTAATAGAACCTTTCATACGAGAAATTGCAAAAGTTATGTTTCTTGCTTTTAACTCTTTAATTAATTCTAATAGCATTTGACCACTAGTAGAATCAAAACCAGTTATAGTTTCTGCATCCCACAAAAACCATTTTACGGTAGCGTCAGATTCTCTTATAAGCTGTAATACTCTACGCCTAAATTGATTAGCATTCCCAAAATATAGCGGCGCATCAAAACGATATATCTTTAAGCCCGGAATTTCGTGTGTTTTTGGTGGCCGGTGCATATCGCGTACCGACCCACTGGCCGTAAGACCCAGTACGGCATCGTTAGGAAAAGCGCTTTTTCTTATAATATTTAAAATTGCTAAAAATAATGCCAATAATAAACCTTGGTACACACCCAATATCGCAACACCTATCATTGTTATAACAGCCAATACGGCCTCGCTACGCCATGCGTACCATATAGACTTAAGTTCTTTATAGTTAAATAGTGGTAAAACAGCAATTATTATTATTACCCCCAAAACAGCCAAAGGTAGATACTGCAAAGAACTAGAAAATAGAACTAGTACTAAACCAATTGTTACTGCAGCAAAAATTTGCGCTATCTGTGTTTTAGCACCGGCTTGATAATTTACGGCCGTACGAACGCCACTACCAGATACTGGCAAACCACCCCAAATACCAGAAGCAATATTAGAAACCCCAAGGCCCATAAGCTCTTGGTCTGGGTTAACCCGTGTGCGTTTTTTTTGAGCAAAAGTTCTTGCCGTAGCAATAGTATTGGCATATGCAATAAGCATCATCGCAATTGCCGGTATTACTAAATTCTGCAAGTCTGCCGGCGAAATCGCTGGTATATTTGGAACCGGCAAACCAGATGGCAAAATACCAACAACAGCAACATCGTATGTACTAAAAGCAAATAACCAAGAAATAAAAGTGCCAACAACTAACAACAATAAACTTACCGGAAACTTTTTAAACCACTTTGTAAAAACAAAACCTATACACAGTGTGCACACAGCTATAAAAAAGGTATACCAATTAATATCAGATACATTGCCTAAAACCGTTCCAAGAACTCCTAAAATATTACTAGATGGAGGCGCGCTAATCCCAAATAGTTTAGGTAACTGGCTTGCTATAACTACAACAGCCAGGCCTGCCATATAGCCAAGTAAAATTGGCCTAGATAAAAAATCGGCTAAAAAACTAACGCGCGCAAACACGGCACCAACACTAGCTATACCTATAAAAATAGATAGCACCGCAACTAAAGCTATTGCCTTATTCTGATCACCAGCCGCCAAAGGCAATACTGCAGACCCAGCTAGCGCCGCCATAGCTGCATCGGGCCCCATAATAACATAGCGCGAAGCTGATATGACTGCAAACGCCAGCATGGCAACCATTGTTGCATACAAACCGGCAGTTAAATTTACTCCAGCAAGCTGTGCGTACGCCATGGCTTGTGGTATGGCAACCGCCGCAACCGTAAGCCCTGCCACAATATCTCGCCGCAAAAATACCTTTTGATAGGTTTTAATTGTATGAAAGATAGGTGCAGATATTTGTATTGAGCCAAACATATTCATATTATTACTCTTAACGTTTATTATAGCCTTATTGTATAAGCATTACCAATATAAGATTAACTCGCACATATTTTTAATAATTGATACAATTTATATACTATGAATACACAACAAATCCGTAAAGCATATTTAGATTTTGCCAAGCAAAATGGTCACGCCATAATACCAAGAGTAAATTTAGTTCCTAAAGACGACCCAACAATATTATTTACTGGTTTTGGGATGCAACCATTATTACCATATTTATTAGGGGAGCCGCATCCACTAGGTAAAAGAGTTGCAGATAGTCAACCATGCATAAGAGCTCAAGATATAGAAGATGTTGGCGATAACAGGCACACAACATTTTTTGAAATGTTAGGTAACTGGAGCTTTGGCGACTATTTTAAACAAGAACAAATTACCTGGATGTTTAACTTTTTGGTAGAAATTGTTGGCTTAGACCCAAATCGCTTATATGTTAGCTGTTTTATAGGAAGCAAAGAACAAGGAGTGCCAAAAGACTTAGAATCTGCACACATCTGGCAAAAATTATTTTTAGACAGAGGTATAAAAGCCGATATTGCAGATATAGGCTCGCAAAAAGATGGTGATAAGCGCGGCATTAAGCCAAATGAAAGAATCTTCTTTTATGACGATGGCGAAAACTGGTGGAGCCGCGGTGGCGGCATAGCTGATACCCCCATTGGAGACCCATGTGGGCCAGATAGCGAAATGTTTTACGATTTTGGCCCAGAACATCACGATGCCTCATTTGGTAAGGCTCACCCAGCCAGCGATTCTGGCCGGTTTATAGAAATAGGCAACCAAGTTTTTATGCAATATAAGCGCACAGAAGATGGGTTTGTACAACTAGATAAACCAAATGTAGATTTTGGTGGAGGCTTAGAGCGTATTGCAGCAGCAGCTATAGATAGCCCAGACGTATTTAAAATTAGTGTGCTATGGCCTATTGTAGAAAAACTACAAAAACTCAGTGGTAAGTCATACAATGATCATACTCAAAGTATGCGAGTTATTGCAGATCATTTGCGCGGTGCAACTTTTATGGCAGTAGACGGTGTTACGCCAAGCAATAAAACCCAGGGTTATGTTATGCGCCGAATTATA
>JAUPVN010000090.1 GCA_030917025.1 Patescibacteria group bacterium
ATGGAGCCGACAGAGGGATTCGAACCCACGACCCGCTGTTTACAAAACAGCCGCTCTGGCCACTGAGCTATGTCGGCACATGATATATAGATATCAGTTTAAATGGTATCAAAAATATGTTGCTGTGGCAACCTAAACTATAACTCTTTTGGGTCTGTTAACGGCTTTTGGTCTACCTACCTGAGAATGTGTCTTTTTAATTTTTTTAAGTGTTTTTTCGGCGCTTTCATGATCTTGCTGAATTTCATAAGCTTTAGCTAATAAAATTAAAGTTTCTCTGGTTGGCTCAAGCTCTGCAGCTTTTTCTAATTCATGTAACATTTTGTTATTATTATTTAGCTTTTCTAATACTTTTGCATATGCGATATGCCTGGTAGCTAGATCTGATTCCATATCTATAGCTTCTTCAAATGCTATTGCTGCCTTTGAATAATTACCAGTTTCGTAATATATTAAACCAAGATTATGTAAACTTGATGCGCTAACCTCTATAGACGAAGCAATCTCGAAACATTTAATTGCATCTGGAAATTCTTTTTGTTTTGCATACAATATACCTAAACGATTATAGGCAGCGGCATTTTTTTCATCTATTTTTAAAATTGTAAGCAAAGCCTTTTCAGCCCGTAGTAATTTATTGTCGCGCATTCCCTGATGAGCAATTTCCCATAATTTGCCTAGTTTGTTACCAAGCTTTTCTGGTATATCATCTATTTCATCTGTATTAACATATAAAGCTCTAATTACTAGCGCAGCTATAACAGATAGTACTATTAACGATAACATTAACTATAATTATAACACTAAAAATAGCCTTGTTAGCAATAATTTGGGTTGTACCTTGGCATTATTTTGTATAATAGCCTCTTGTGTATACTCTGAACGTAACAACCATTTGTTAAATATAGCTCCCTTGCTAATAGATTTTTTTGTAGCTGCTATACAAACCAACAGTAATGCGTCTAATAATGTAGCAGTTTTAACGGAATCTTTTGCTAATTGGTCTACCCTAATAACACGTTTTGCCGATGGTTCAGAAAGTAATTCTTTAGCCTCTTCTATAGCGTGTCTTAGGGGATGGTTTTCGTTATCTTTAAGCAAAGCAGATAACAACCCCATTCTACCACCCGATAAAGCTAACAATGATTCTGAGTTTTGAGATTGGTTGCAGCTTTTAATATAGTTTAATAATTGATCTTTAGATGGAGATATATATTGCCACATATTAACGCGAGATTTAATTGTAATTAAAATGTTATTACTGAAACTAGTTGTTAGTATAAAATGAACCTTGCTTGGGGGTTCTTCTAGCAACTTTAAAAGGCTATTTTGAGATTCTACAGTTAATATATCTGCATCTTTAATTATAACCATTGTATGATTAGGTTTTTTAGTACGCAAAGAAGATTGCAACAGCTTAATTTGGTCTATACTAATATTTTTTTTATCTTGCTCTGGAACAATATTATATTTTTCTATTGTTATATACTTTTTTACCATTGAACTTACAATTTGGTCTACAATATAACCTTTACCAGAGCCTCTAGGGCCTACTATAAGCAAAGCATGCACTGGATCTTTGCTATATGAAGTAATTGCAGCCTGGATTAAAGGGTTGAAAGTTGGCTGCATAGGTTTGTAAAATCTTTTGGTAAAGGTGCTTTAAAAGTTTGAATGCCTTTATCTGGAGAATTAATAGTTATTGAATGTGCGTGCAACATTAAGCGTTCATTTTTTTGGCCACCGTATAGTGTATCACCAACTATTGGTTTGTTTAAATATTGCAAATGTATTCTTAGCTGGTGCGTTCTGCCTGTTAAGGGATGGAGCTGCAGAGCGCTAAAATTACCTTCTTGGTAAGTTACTTGATATTCTGTTTGTGCGCTTTTACCGTTAGCGTTCACAACAAAGGTTTGTGGCTTAGAAGGATTTCTTGCAAGTGGGATATCAATAATACCCTTTTTAGGCTCTATATCTCCATTAACTATTGCGATATATGTTTTTTGCACTGATCTTTTAGAAAATTGTTTTTGTATAAAAGACAATGTATCTGTGTTTTTTGCACAAACCATTACACCGCTGGTAGCTCTGTCAAGCCTATGTACAATACCCGCTCTTTCCCCGACCATACCAGAAACTTTATCTCTAATAAAACTAGCAACAGAAGCTTCATCCCAATACTTTCCTCTTGCATGGCTTATCATCCCAGCAGGCTTATTAACAACAATTATATTATCGTCTTGATAAATAATAGGAATATCTATGACATCAGCAACCTGCTCTATTGGTGATATATCGGCAAAAATTGAAATATTTGGCTGAATCTTTTCTCCAGCCTTAATTGCTACTGAATTTTTTTGTATTAAATTCATATCAAACAATTTTGTTAAAGCCGCTCTAGAATATTGGGGGTAAAAAGAAGCCAACAGTACATCTGCCCTTAAGGGATTTTGAGTCTTATTTATAATTGTTGTAAAAGACATTTTTAACGTAGCCCAACAGCCTTTTGTACAGATAGCAATTTTGCATTTGCTTGTTCTTGCATTTTAGATTCTGAAATTTTTAGTTTATGAATCAAAGTAGACTCGTCTATTTTATTTCTTTCTTGTTGAAATTTTGTTAAAAATGCCTCTACTATGCTAGCAAGTTCTCTTTTAAAATCTCCGTAATTATTTTTATCTTGCCATTTATCTAGGGTTTGTTCTTTTGTTTCGTCAGACAAAGACATGTATATTTGTAATAAATTTGTAATACCAGGCTGTTTATCCCAATCGTAGTTAATTTTAGCAAAATCGTCTGTAGTAGCACTCATTATTTTTTTTGCAGCTTGTTTAGGATTATCGTTAAGTAAAATTGTACCAGCTGGATCTGATATGCTTTTACTCATTTTATTGTTAGGATATTTTAAGCTTCTTATTCTTAATGACTTTTCTACCCCAACAAACTTAGCCTGTTCTAATAAGTTTTTTGGAACTGTGAATATGTTCCCAAACTTATTATTAAATCTTTGTGCAATTGTACGTGTAAGTTCTATATGTTGGCGTTGGTCTTCTCCTACTGGTACCCATAAAGCATTGTACAATAATATATCGGCCGCCATTAATATTGGGTAATTAAACAAACCAATACTCACCCTATCTTCACCTATTTTTTGACTTTTGTCTTTAAATTCTACCATTCTACTAGCCTCTCCAAAGCCTGTAAAACAATCTAAAATCCACGTTAGTTCACTATGGGCAGAAATATAACTTTGTCTGTATGTATATACATTTTGGTTTTCTATAGGTAGGCCCTCTGCGACGTAATCTTTTACACCATTTAATATGGCTTTATTTAGACCTTCATAGTCTACGTCTACTGTAATAGTGTGAAGATCGGGGATAAACATATTTAATTGGTGAGTATTAGCATATTTATTTGCTAGCATAACCATTGGTTTAATAGCTCCCAAATAATTGCCCAGAGTAAAATCGCTATTTACTCTTAAACCGGTGAGTATAACTGACTTGTTCATCACTTATTAGTATACCTTAAAAAATCATTACAAACATATATTAATATTTTAAGTATAATAGTTATATGTCAGTGATCCCCCTAGCAGAACAAATGCGGCCTAAAGATTTAAAAAATGTAGTTGGTCAAAACCATTTAATAGGTAAGAATGAAATCTTAGAACGCATTATATTTAATAAAAAACCTATTAGTTTATTATTATGGGGGCCACCGGGCAGCGGTAAAACCACACTAGCTCGAATTATAGCTAACGAAACTTCTGCAGATTTTATTGAAATAAGCGCAGTAACTAGCGGAATATCAGATGTAAAAAAAATTATCTTAAGAGCAGAACAAAATATGCGTCTAGGTATACAAACAATATTATTCGTAGACGAAATCCACCGTTTTAACAAAGCTCAACAAGATGCATTTTTACCACACGTAGAAAACGGTCTTATAGTATTAATAGGCGCCACTACAGAAAACCCAAGCTACGAAGTAATTAATCCATTATTGTCTAGAATGAAAGTTATAATTTTAGAGCCCTTAAAAAATTCAGACATTATTATAATACTTAGAAATGCATTAATAAAATTAAATAAAACAAAATCCGCCAATAATAGAGTTTTAGAATATATAGCAATAGCATCTGGTGGAGATGCTCGCGTAGCCCTAGGTAACTTGCAACTGTGCCTTGAGCTGTCGAACAATCAAAAAATTAGTATAGTAGATGTTAAAAATAACATTCAAAAAAATTTACCTGGTTATGATAAGTTGGGAGACAAACATTATTCAATCATTAGTGCCTTTATTAAAAGCATGAGAGGCGGTGATGCTAATGCCACTTTATATTATCTTGCAAGAATGCTAAATGCAGGAGAAGACCCTAAATTTATAGCCAGAAGAATGATAATTTTTGCCAGCGAGGATATTGGGATAGCAAGTTCTGCTGCTTTAAATTTGTCTGTTAGCACATTTTTAGCTGTAGAACGAATAGGTTTACCAGAATGCCAGTATAATTTATATCACTGTGCCCTAGCTTTAGCATCATGCAAAAAATCTAGAAAAGTTGCCGAGGCTATGGTAAATGCTCAAAATGCTGCAAATAGCAGCGCAAATATGCCTGTTCCAAAACATTTAGTAAACGCATCTAATAATTTTATGCAAAAAGAGGGCTTTGGCAAAAATTATAAATGGAATTCAGACTACTTACCTAAAGAAGGATTTTTACCAACAGAATTAAATGGCCTAAACTTATTTAGTTAATACATTATTGCAAAACAACATATCCGATACTATAATTAACATATAAGTA
>JAUPVN010000091.1 GCA_030917025.1 Patescibacteria group bacterium
AGAATACTGTTGGCTAACAATTGCCGTGTTACCGCCGTACATATATTCTACAGAATCTACGGCCTGGGGCTCTAACCAACCAGACCCCGTGGTAGTTGCCAAAATTATAGCCTGCCTATTAAATGCGCCAGTTCTTTCCATTTCTTGTACCACAATATCTGCTCTTTGTTGAGCCGTTTCTGCTGCTTTTAAGCCAACATACACTCTAACTGGTTCGTTGGTTGCTTGGCCAACTACTTGTTCTATCTTTTGTTTATCTGGCCCGCCGGCAACAAATTTTCTGCCTTGATAGCCAATGGTATCCCAACTACTTAAAGATTCTGCACTACCAGATCTTAGCGGGCTAGTAGGCTGCGTATATCCATCTGGCACAGTTGTATCTCTTTGGCCAAAATATGCATTAGCCACATTTACAAAATTTGAGGCAAAAACACCACTAACAACCCAAAACACTAAAGAACTAATTAAAATTAAACTTAGCAAAATACTTAATCTTTTTGGCAACAAATGATCTATTTTTATATAAGTAAAATTAAACAACTTGCCTAAAAGCCGGCTTATAAACAAAATAACTACAAAAACAATAATAGCTATTAACCAAACAATTAATATATGAAAGCTCTGTTTTGTGGGTAAGCCCACCAAAGCCTGAACTTCGTTATGCCAAACCTTTGCTAGCCAAGTAAAAGCTACTAAAACTGCAAACCCTAAAACGTACAGGGCTCTCCAGGCATATTTTTTAACTTTTGCGGGTACTTCATTTTGCACTAGCCATCTTATAACTGCGCTAATTAAAACACCAATGCCGTAACCAGATACCACAGAAAGCCCAGATACCAAACCCTGGATATATGCCGTTCTGGGTAGTAAAGATGGCGCAACAGACAGCGCAAAAAATATTACAGCAAATACCAACCCTAAATAATTAAATTTCTTAAAGTAAACTATAAATTTTTTATTAACTTTATTAATCTTCATATAAACTTAATACTATTTTTGCTAATTTAATATTAACAATACAGATATTATATACAGTATCCTAAATTATTTAAACTTAATAAATAGTAAAAATCATAAAAAATACGCTAGTTTGCTCCTACGGTTTCTAGCTCTGCAAATACGCAGGCCGTGCCGCCAACGCAAGATTTTACTGCATCTGGTGCACCTGCCATAATTTTAGCCCTTGCTTCTTCAAACAATATAACAATCTGCTTTAGCGCACCTATTTTTACTTCATTAACAGTAGGTTCTTGTGTAGGATTTTCTGGGCGCTCTCTGCACGCCTTACGTAAGCCAGCCAAAACATCTAAGTTGTTTTGTCCGTCTTGGCTTTCTGCCAAAACTTTAGGCCTAGGCATGATCAATTTACTCTCTGCAGGAATCTTATTAAAGAAAACTAATGATTTTCCGTGTAATCCACCCATAAATTTTGCAAAACGTTCTTCTACATCTTGGCGCCATAACTCTAAGTCTGATAGTTGTTCTTGACGTGCCAGTAATTCGCAGGGGCCTAAGCTGTCACTAACCGCACATCCACTCATTTTATACTCCCTTAGTAATTAATTTTGTAGTTTTACCTTGGGGCCCTATAAAGATTGTTTGCTTGGTAACAAAAAATCCCGCCGGAGCGGGTTTTTGACTTTACTTTTTATTTACAAAAAACCGTCCGAGCTAGGGCATGCGTTTTTTGTCTGTTTTTACAATTAAATAACTCATTACCAATAATTATACATAAATTTATCAAAAAATATAGCATAAACTTGACACCTAGGTTTATAATATAAACATAAGGTAAAACCATATATAATCATGGACACATATCCAGAACAACGCCCAGAAGGAACTGAAAAAAAGATAGGAGATGAACCGATCAAGCCCGATGGTGAGCTAGATGTTTATAGCGATGAGCAATTTATACAAAAATATATTTCTACATCCCGTAATAGGTATAAACAAGAAAACCCAAGCTCAGGATATGTGCAATATTTAATTGATACTATTAAGCGCCTAAAAGGAGATATTGAAACTAATAGACGTACTGCACTTAGTAATCCAACTTTCGCTGAACATGATATAGGTGAGGAACCTGGCGAAAGAAGTGCTATCGCCGAAAGTTATTTACGCTTAAGACAAGAACTATACGAAGCCGAAATAGCTTTAGATTGTGCATACAAAGAACCCGGTCGAGAAGCCCCCAAAGACTCTGTCGATAGATATAAAGAAATAGAAGAAAGTCCTGAATTATTATGGGCCGCGAAAATTAAAGAGTTTAAAAAAATAATTAAATCTTATAATGAAGTATTATATAAAAAAAATAAAGAAGGGCAAGTAATTATAAATCCTGTGTTATCAGAAACTGACGTTAAACAGTTTAATGAAACTATAGCAAAATTACAAAAAGATATTAGAAGATTAGAAGGATTTGTAGATAATCTGGTGCAAAATTTTAACCGAAAAGTTGGCAAATATGCAGCTACAGGAGAGCTTGAAGGCTCAGAATCATTACCTACACCAGCAAATGTATAAATTATTACTTAATCCATGATTAAATCTGTAGTGATTGTTTTTGGATCTTTTGACCCTTTGCACCAGGGGCATTTAGATTATTTTAGGCAGGCAAGGGCACTTGGCGATAGTTTAACTGTTGTTGTGGCGCGCGATAGCGTTATTATGGCCCACAAAAAGCCCAAAGTGCACATAGGCCAAGATATGCGCCTAAAAGCCGTTAAAAACGCCCCTAATGTAGATAAGGCAATATTAGGAGACAACCCAGGGCAATATACAATTATAAACAAGCTAAAACCAGATATCATTGCCATAGGTTACGACCAAACCATACCACCAGCCGTAAAAAACATCCTTAAAAACTACAAAATTGTAAAACTAGCCCCCTACAAACCCCACAAATACAAATCCAGCCTTATTGCTTAGGGGGCTAAATATCTTATTATTTTATTAACTTTGTCAAATATATTATTTAGATATGTTTTTATAAATTGGCCTTTGATGATATAATTACTACAATTATGAGTAAGAAAACACCGATTGTTGCCATTGTTGGCCGTGCAAATGTGGGCAAAAGTAGC
>JAUPVN010000092.1 GCA_030917025.1 Patescibacteria group bacterium
CCATGAGTCGTATAGGAAAACTACCCATACAAATCCCAAGCGGTGTGACAATCACTGTCGACGATGGTTCTGTGAATGTAACCGGGCCTAAAGGTTCGTTGTCGCAGTTTATCGTCTCGGGTGTATCGTTTTCTCAAGAAAACGGTCAGTTTATAGTAAAAAGAGATAATGACGAGGCCGTTAACCGTGCCAATCACGGATTAATGCGAGCTTTAGTAAATAATATGGTAGTTGGCGTAACCCAAGGCTTTAGCAAAAAACTAGAGATTATAGGAGTTGGTTACAGAGCAAATATGGAAGGCTCTAAGCTAAAAATGCAACTTGGCTTTAGCCATGATATATATTTTACTGCACCAGAAGGTGTTCATATTAGTGTAGAACAAAATATTATTACAGTATCTGGTATAAATAAGCAACAAGTTGGGCAAGCAGCTGCAGAAATTAGGGCATTTAAAAAACCAGAACCTTATAAGGGTAAGGGTATTAAGTATAGTGATGAACGAATATTACGTAAGAGTGGTAAGTCAGGAAAGGATTAATCAGCCATGAGTAATACAGTACAAAAATCCAAGAACTTACAGCTGCGTAAAGCACGCGTTCGTTCGGTAGTCAGCGGCACATCAGAGCGTCCTCGCTTAAGTGTATCTATAAGCAATATACACGTTAGTGCACAAATAATTAATGATGAAACAGGAAGTACACTAGCTTCTGCTACGTCTGTTGGTAAAAAAATGACTGGCAATTTAACAGAAAAAGCAGTATTAGTGGGCACAAATATAGCTAAAGCTGCTAAGAAAATTAATGTTAAAAAAGTAGCATTTGATAGAAACGGTAAACAATATCATGGCAGAATAAAAGCGTTAGCAGAAGCTGCTCGAAAAGAAGGACTGGAGTTTTAATATGAACAATACAGGATCCCCCAGGGGCCGTAAAGATAGCCGTGGCTCAAAAGAAGCAGAAGAAAAACAATTTGATGAAAGAGTTGTAAGCATAGATAGAGTAGCACGCGTAGTTAAAGGCGGCAGACGATTTAGATTTAGAGCTTTAATTGTTTTGGGCGATAAAAAAGGCCGTATAGGTATTGGCATAGCAAAAGGTGCAGATGTTCAGGCCGCTGTTACTAAAGCCGTAGAAATGGCTAAAAAGAAATTAATTACAGTTGCAATATATAAAGGTACTTTACCTCACGAGGCAGAAGCCAAGGTTGCGGGAGCTCATATTTTAGTGAAACCCGCTAGCCCCGGTACGGGTCTAATTGCTGGTGGTGTTGTTCGTACTGTTTTAGAAGTTGCAGGCTATAAAAATGCATTATCCAAGTCTATAGGTTCTTCTAATAAGATTAATGCAGCTTATGCAACTATAGAAGCTCTTAAATCTTTAAAACCAAGTAGTGAATGGGTAGTACAGCCAGAAAAGGCTAGCAATAAAAAAGTTAGCAAAGAAAGTAAGTAGGTAAATATAATGCACTATCATCAACTACAAGTTACAAAAAAGCAATCAAAAAAAAGAGTTGGCCGTGGTATTTCGGCGGGCCAAGGTAAAACAGCAGGCCGAGGTACTAAAGGTCAAAATGCAAGAACTGGCGGTAAAAGACGGCCAGGGTTTGAAGGTGGCCAAACACCACTTATGATTCGCTTGCCTAAATTGCGTGGCTTTACTAGCCATGCCCCTAAAACAGAATCTGTTTATACAGGGCAATTAGAAAAACTAGGTAAAAAAGTTACTAATAAAACTGTTTATGAGGCTGGGTTAGTCTCTAGCCCATATGTTAACGTAAAAGTTATAGTAAACGGTGATATTACTAAACCCGTAGAAGTAGTTTTACAAAATGCTTCAACAGCTGCAGAAAAGGCAATTAGTAAAGCGGGCGGTAGTTTCACTAAGGTTGATAGACAACCTCGCCCAGCAAGCACCAAAAAAGAATCTAAATAGATAAAATATTATACTTAGTGCTAAAATTTGTGTAAAAATTAGTATTAAGTATATATTATAAACTTTAGTTAAAAAATTATGCTAGTAGTATGAAAACAAAGTTATATGTAAGAAAAGACGTAGGAACAGGTAAAGTTGTTGTATTACTACATGGTTTATTTGGTGATGGCACTCAATGGGAAAAGATTACTAGTATATTAGTTAATTCAGGGCATAGGGTTATTACATTAGACTTATTGGGTCATGGCAAATCCCCTAAACCAAAAAATAGTCAGTTTAATGCTAAAGAAAACGTTAGTGCATTAAGAAATGCTTTGCAAGAAATTAACGCTATTAAAAACATCACTATAGTTGGTTATTCAATGGGTGGAGCAGTTGCCTTAAGCTATTGTGCAAAGTATAAAGATAGCGCCACTCAGTTAATTATTATTTCTACTCCATTTTATTTAAAACCAGAACAAATGCTTTTAGCTAAATATTCGGCGTCTGTATTTATAACTAAAATGTCTGGTTATATGTATAGTTTGGTTAATGAAATGCTTAAGCCAGGTAAGCCTTTAGCT
Source organism: Patescibacteria group bacterium (assembly GCA_030917025.1). GTDB lineage: Bacteria > Patescibacteriota > Saccharimonadia > Saccharimonadales > CAIOMD01 > JAUPVN01. The sequence goes on from JAUPVN010000092.1 coordinate 2,496, forward strand.
AAGCTAATGCGCTATACAGATAAATCAAAAACTTTTCATAAGATGGTAGGGGCATACGATAATAAATTAGACCCAAGAGTAGTAAGAAAAAGTATATCAAACTTAGTACATAACTATGATTTTGCAAAAGAACTATCAAAGGTGACTATACCCGTGTCATTCTATTGTGGTAAAAAAGATAGTTTTATAGTTCAAGATCAACTTTATGCTCTTAAAAAATTTAATCCGTATATGAAGATACAAAGACTAGACATTATTAAAGTAGATCATATGCTAGTTCAAAATTTGCCAAAAGAAATTTCTAGTATAATTATTAGTAATGAAAAAACTAAACTTAATGTTTCGTTAGATACCAAAAATGGTGATCCTTTGGTATTTTTGCATGGCATAGAAAGTTCAAGCAGTTACTGGCAGAATATAGTGCCAGCTCTAAAAAATAATAATAGAATAATATGTATAGATTTGCTAGGGCACGGTAAATCACCAAAACCTAAAAATATTGCCTACTCTATAGATGATCATGTTTCTTATTTACATAATACAATAACAAG
>JAUPVN010000093.1 GCA_030917025.1 Patescibacteria group bacterium
ACTACTTTTAGTCGTTCTGGGGCAAGGTGCGGGGATTGCAGACATGCAATCCCGTTCGAATCCCCAATAATCTCAAGTATAAATATCCTTCATAGCCCCAGAATAATGGGGCGACAATGGATGGCGGAGAGAGAGGGATTCGAACCCTCGGTACCGTTGCCGGCACACTGCTTTTCGAGAGCAGCTCCTTCAACCACTCGGACACCTCTCCATAGTTACATTATACTTGGTTCGAATCTAGGGGATTTCGACCCACCTCCGGCGGGCCCGTCGCAACATCTTTGCAAAACTAGTTTGCAAGAGTTGGCTCCCTTGCGAAATGCCACAGGCATTTCTCACCTCGGTACATTGCTGCACACTTGTTTTCGAGACAAGCCAATTCAACCACTCTTGCACCTCTCCATGGTCACATTATAACGGGTTCTTTTTGCTAAAATATATTTTGTAATCATTATCAAACACAAAAACTAAGGCTATAATATTAACAATGAACGATAATAGCCAATCAATAATAATTTTTGGGGGATGTTTTAACCCACCAACGCTTGCGCACCAAGAAATTATAAAATCTTGTCTTAATTTACCAAATTTTAAAGAAGTTTGGCTAATGCCTTCTGCTAGTGGCTACAGCAAAAAAATTAATACAAAAGACACAGAGCGTATCACTATGCTACATCTTGTAAAGCATTATCATTTTAATAATAACCCCAGGCTTGTAATATCAGATTTTGAACTTAATAATCCTCATCTAAAAGAGACTTACCACACAGTAGATGCATTATCTTTAAAGCATAAAACAAGCACTTTTTGGTACGCTTTTGGGGCAGATTCTTATACAGATATGCCAAACTGGGGCAGGGGTAAACAATTACAAACAGGGCTAAACTTAATTATTTTTAAAAGAGGCAAAATAAACCCACCAAATTCAAATAATGTAATTCCTCTATATATATTTAAATATTCAGGTTTGTCATCTACCAAGGCCCGTGACGCCGTTGTAAATAATCTAAATTTGAGTAACCACGTTAGCCCCTACATTGGCCAATATATCAAAGCAAATAACCTCTACATATAGATTATTATGCCTGCGGTCGTGCCTTCGAATATGCGGGGTATATGGCCAAACAAAAAAGCCGTTCACAAGCGAACGGCTTTTTTGTTTGGTACACCCGGCGCGATTCGAACGCAGTAGCATAATATGCTCGCAAACGGCCAGGGCCTATTTGCTCGGCCAAGCAATGAAAACATGAATACCCACAGGGTATTCATGCCTACGGTCGTGCGTAATATATACAATAATTAAAACAACTTTAAAACCCCACTCTAAAGGTGGGGCTCAAAAGTTGGTACACCCGGCGCGATTCGAACGCACGACCTCCAGTACCGCAAACTGACGCTCTATCCAGCTGAGCTACGGGTGCATAACATCGCTACTATAACAGATGCAGGTAAAATAATAAATATCTAAATTAACTTAAAATACTTAAAATTTCAATTTTGCCGATAGCTTATCTACTGGATCTTGATGTTTTTGATCGTATGGAACATGTTTACCAATAATTTCAGTAATTTGGTCTACAGATGACGGCTCAGTATAAAGGGTTAGGGGCATCATAAACCGTTTACGAGAAATTAACTGTATATAAGGCAAACCAGTTGTTTCTATTGTAGAAAAGCTTTTAAAATCGTTATATAAATGAAGTTTTTCATCTGTGTATACGCCTTCACTAGTTAGTCTATACTGAACGGTTCTTGGTTTAGCAGAACCATAAATAGTAAACACGGCACCAAGCACTATAACCGCAAAAGAAGATATAAGCTCTTGTGTAAATATATAAATAATTGCCGCAATTACTATTGCAACGCCTATAACAGCAAAATGCCAATAAGATGGCTTTTCGTGTGCAATAAATTCAGAAGCCGTCCATGATGCAAGCTCAACGCTGAGATCTTCGTCTGTTTCTTGCTCATCTACATTATTTTGGCTAGATAGTGTACCGGGGGCTGGGTTAGATTGCGCCGTAACTGGCACCTCCTGTTCGTTACTGGCCACCTGGGAGGGCTGCAAAAGTTGTTTTGCCTTTAGAGGTGCTTGTAAATCTACCGCCTCTTTTGTGGCAATATTATTTTCTGGTAAAACACTGGGTGGCTCGGGTAAAGAAGAGTTATCAACACTGCTTGCGGGCGGGTTTGATATATCATTTGTCTGAGTAGTCTGCTGCGGTTGAACTGGGGGTAAGCTAGGGGCAATAGGCGTTTGTTGCTGTGGCTGGTTAGTGGGCAAGCCTGTGGGTTGCGCAAAAGATTGTGGGCCTTGAACGATTTGTTGTGGTAAATTATTGGGCTGAACCACCTGTTGCGGCTGCTGGGGAGGTGACGCTGGGGTTAGTTGTTGTTTTTGATCCATATTATGTTTATTGTACTACAACCATAAGCAAAATTGCAGAACCTTAAATAATTATTCACTAAACCAGTTGATACTAGCCATAAGATTATAAATTAACTTCATTTTTTGTTCCGACAACTTTACTAATTCTTCTAGGGCTTGCCTATTTTCTGGGGTAACTGCTTCTTGGGCTAACTTTTCATATTTTTTTACTAATAATGCTTCTTGCGTAAGTGCATCGCTAAAATCTGCTATATTTGCCACTATGCTACTCCCTTTAATAACTTATTCTTAAAATTCTAGGGAGACGCAGGATGGCGGAGAGGGTGGGATTCGCCTTATCCAGGCAAAAGAAAAATACTTTTGCTAGGATAACCCTAAACAGCTTTCGACTGTTTAGGGCAAGGGTGCCGGGGTCTGCCCCCGCAGGCAGACCCGTTCGAATCTTTTGCTTAGCAATCCTTCTTAGCCCCATTTTAATGGGGCAACGAAATATGGCGGAGAGGGTGGGATTCGAACCCACGGTACCGTTGCCGGCACGACGGTTTTCAAGACCGTTTCCTTAAACCGCTCGGACACCTCTCCACATTGCTTCATTATACTATAAAAATTTTCTAATAAAGAGATAAATAACAAGCAGCATAGATTCGCCTTGTGGTAAAAGAAAAATACTTTTGCCAAGTAAACCCTTTTAGGGCTAAAGGTCGGCCATCAGCAGACTTGCTGTTGACGTTCGAATAATCCTACATCTATCAAATAAAATATCCCAGACAAGCTGGGGCATTTTATTTGGCGGAGGAGGAGGGATTCGAACCCTCGCGTCAAGTTGCCCCGACCTAACGATTTAGCAAACCGTCCCCTTCAGCCTCTTGGGTACTCCTCCAAATTATATATGTAACCGACCTAAATTATATCAGTATAAACATCGCAATAAAAGAGCAATTACGGGGTGCGGGCAAATGCAACAACACTAACGCTAGCCGCACCAGCAGCGTATAGTACCTTGGTACAGGCTTCAATGGTTGCACCCGTTGTAACAACGTCATCAATTAAGACAATGTTTTTAGAATTAATTTTTGCCCCATCCCTTATAGCAAAAGCATTTTTTAACTGAGCTTTGCGCTGAGCCCTGTTTGCGCCTACTTGGCTAGTAGATGTAACTCTATCTAAAGTAGCAACAGGCTTAAGGCTTCTTAATATGCCAAAATCTTTTGCAAGCATTTTTGTATGATCAAAACCGCGCTGCCTAACATGTTTTGGTAAAGTGGGTACCCAAGTTAAAACACTATTTTGTTCTAAGTACGGTAACCATAAATCCATCACGAAAGCAATATTCTTAGAAGCGGCTTGCTTACAATCAAACTTATATGCACGCATTAATTTTTTGGCGACTCCTTCGTAAGAAAGTGCCGTATAAACGTGTTTAAGCGCTCTCGGGCTGTTATGAACAGAGCAGGGCGTATGGGCTTTAGTTGCTTTTGCACAAACGTAGCAAATACTTGGCAGTTGTGTTGTACCAAAAGCACATTCTTTGCAAAAAACCGCGCCAGGCCTACTGCAGCCAATACAGTAATGAGGGGCGATTAATCCAATTGTTGTGTCAAATATGCTCATGTTGTAATAATTATGTTGTAAATAGTAACGCGTATATTGTAGCGTATGCATTATTAAGCTATAATCTCATGTAAAGACAAAAAATCAAATAAATAGCTGCAATAAATAACCGTGGAGGGTAACATGGCACGAAGAAATGCAGACGATGATCTGTTAATAGAAGACGAACTAACTGCTGCGTTTTTAGGAGACGATGATTTTTCGACTACTAACAACAATGGCGGGCAACAGCCCGTACAACCAGAAGAAGAGTGGGACGAAAACGAGGCAATCTTGGGCCAACTTGCCGTAGATGTATACGAAACTAAAGAAAAGCTAGTTGTAAAGGCACGCACCGCTGGGGTTAATAAGAACGATCTAGACGTTAGCATTGCAGACAACACGCTTTCTATAAAAGGTACCCTTAGCGCAGGTGGAGAAGAAGACGTACAAAACTATCACTTGCAGGAATGCTATTGGGGCGAGTTCTCACGTAGTTTGGTTTTGCCAGTGCCAGTTAAAGAAGATGAGATACAAGCTGTATTAAAAGATGGTGTTCTAACAATTAGCTTTACAAAAACTCAGCAAGACACAGTTAAAAAGATCCAAGTTTTATAAAATTTAAAACTATTTAAAAAACCGCCCTATTATGTGGCGGTTTTTTAAATACAAAATAATATTAATTGCTAAGCTAATCGCCAGTTACGCTACCAAGCACAAACTTAACTATTATTTGAGACAAAGCCACAATTACTAAACCGATTAAGGCATAAAGAATTGTATTTTTTGCATTACCAACTTTGGTAGTATCGCCAGCCGCAGTTATATACTGAAAACCACCATAAATTATCATAATAACGGCCACAACACCAACTATCCAAGAAAAAATATTAATAACTAAGGCAACAATTTCATTTACTTTTTCTGAAGATTCTTGTTTATTAACAGTACAGTCTGGGGTAGCACCACCAACTGGCGCCTCTAAGCTAGTGCCCGCACAAAGGCTTTTGTCTATATCTGCCTGAGCATTCGCAACAAAATTTGCAGATAATGCTACCGATGGTAGCAAAAAAGCAAAAATGCTTACAAACGAGATTGTTAATATTTTAATTTTTTTCATTATATTTTCCTTTATTTATATACCTATTTTTAACACAACCATTAGTTAAATGTAAATACTATTATGCTTAATTTGCCACCAAATCAATAACGTATTTAACAATAGTTTGTGCCAAAGCTACAATAACTAAACCTATTAGGGCAAACAGTATAGTATCTTTGGCGGCTTTTGTTTTTGTTTCATTACCAGCTGCCGTAACGTACCTAAAGCCACCAAATATTACCATTATTACCGCTACCACACCAACTACCCAAGAAAATACATTAATAATTGTGTTAATTATATCATTAACACTGCTTTTTGTAGAATCCGGTGTTGATGCTTCGCAAGCAGCATCACCTAGGCAAGCACCCTTTTTTAGCTCTTCTTGCGTGGTTGCGTAAATTGGTTGCGAGCCCAGTGCTAAAGTTGGACTTAACAGCCCAATTGTTAATAATGTGTAAATGAATAATTTTTTCATTTTTTCTCCTTTATAGTTTACTTATTACAAATAATACTAATTGCTGTGCGACAATTATCACAGCTAAGCCTATTAGCGCATAAAAAATGGTTTGACGCCCAGAAGATGCTTTTTCTGCATTACCAGCACTGGCTACATATTTAAAACCACCATAAACAACATATATTACCGCAATAGCCCCACCAAAAAATGCAAAAAGGTTTACTACTGTGCCTACAATTTTTTGCATAGGATTATTACTTGTAGCAGAGTTCTTGCCCTCTGTATACCCAGCACACATGGGGCTAGATGCGTCTTTAGCGCAAGCGTTTTCAATATCTTGGCTAACATTTTGCGCACTAACTACATTTAAAATAACCATTAAGCAAACTATTAATGACATCATCATAAACATTATAGGAGCTATTTTGTTTAATAACATTTAAATTTTATCCCAAACAAAATTAACTATTAATTGTGCCGAAAATATTATTACTATCCCAGCAATCGCCGCCAAGAGAGCCTTACGTGCTGTAGCAACTTTCTCGGTATTGCCTGCAGATATAACCATTTGTATGCCGGCAAACACAACCACAAACACCGCTATTGCGCCAACTATTGTTAGCACAACAGAAACTATGGTTTGCAAATCGGCACTATCTGCGTTTGGCAAATATTCTGTTTTTAAAAGAATTTTATCTGCTGCTAAAATAATATAATTATTTATGCTCATGTTTTTATGCCAGCTTTCCTGCAATAAAACCCACCACCTGAGATGCAATTAAAGCAATGGCTAAACCAATTAAGGCTGCAACTATCGTATTCTTTCCCTCGGTAATTTTACCACTCTCGCCATTAGATGTTAAATATCTAAAACCTCCATAAAATACCATTATTGTAGAAACAAATGCAGCTAAGTACAAAATTATATTTAAAATACCCATAGCTATTAAAATTGGTATGTAGTTTTGGTCTTTTGTTATAACGTTACATTCATCAGCCGGATCTAGTTCTAAATATTGATACCAAGTAGGAAACCCCAAAAATTTATTAGAGTAACAATCAACAGTACCTGGTGGAGGAGGGGTGGGGTCTGCTGCAAGCACTACGCTACTTACGCTAACAACCAATAAGCTTATAAGTAAAACTAATACCAATAAGTATTTTATTTTTATAGCCATTAAATTATCCCGCCCGGCACTAACCATTGTATAAACGCAAACAAAAAAAAGTAAGCTAAAAGCGCCATTAAAACATTAGTAATTCTTTTTTTGGCTTCTGCAATTTTGCCACTATCTCCGGCTGCTGCGCTATATTGTACACCTGCGGCTGCTAAGGCAATTACAGAACCTATAACAATAAATACAGAAAGCCAGTTAATAAAAAACTGTATCCATAAAATAATTGGATTGCCATTTATATCGGCATCAGTATACTGCTCTGTTGTGGCAGATGGTGGTATAAGGCCCTCCGCAAACAGGGGGTCAGAATGAAGAAATAATATAAATAAACACAGTAGTAAAACATATAAGAAGTTGATGTGGGTTGATTTTGACTTAAGTATTTTTTGTATCATATAACATTTTTATTATTAACTCATCTATCATATAAATAATATAATACCATAATAAATAAATTAATATATAATACTTATGATTATGTTATAGTAAAATAGAGATTAAAATCAATATTACCAAGAAAAAATTTATACATGAACTCAAAATTATTTATAAATAATAGCAAAATAACCAAGCGCTTTTTAATAAAAATATCATTAATTTTATGTTATTTATGCATACTATTTTTTGGCTTTACAAATTATATAAATGCTCAAACGTTACCAACCTACAAGATAGCTAATCCTAATTCTGTACCATATATAAATGTTAATAAAGATTGGTCTTTTAGCCTAGTAAGCAACAGCGGCAAAGAATACATCATCGCCGAAAAAGATAATGTTTTAGCTGTTTATCAGCAAGAAACAAATAATAGATTCAGCCAGCAAAGAGATTACTATTATGTAAATCAGGACGGTGAATACATAAGGCAGGGAGTTGAGACATTTCAATGCGGTAGCCACTTAGATAAAAATGAATCAAATTCAGATTATACCCTTTACGAAGATGACATGGGCACATGTACCGATGACAAGTATTATCGTAATGTAGTTAGGGTAGAAAAATTTACATCTACCCCCATACCAGAAGAATTATTAATAAAATTAAACGATATAAATTGGGGTAGTGTACCTAAAGGATGTGTACCTTATTCTACTAGTATTAAAAAGAATGGAGAAAAAGTTGATGATACTGGTAAAAATTATCTATGCCCTAATCTAATAAATGGTGGAACATCTTCTCCAAATGGCTCTGTAAAAGACGGTGTAATGACGGGGGGTAAAATCAACGCCGATGGTAGCGAGGCAACAGAAGCCGAGAGGGCTCAACAGTTAGCAGAAACAAATGCAGCAATCGCCGCTGCGGCCACTGCAGCAGCAAGCCAAGTAAATTGTGAACTAGACGAGAATAAAGATAAACCAGAGTGTGCCACCGCTGCCGCAACCTGTACTGATGCACTTGGGGTTTTTGGTTGGCTAATATGCGAGGTGGGGGATAAAGCTGATTTTTTGGTAAATTTTATTGAAGATGCTCTTTATGACCTACTAAGAGTACCAGAATTAGAAGTTGGTAGTGATGTGTACCAACAGTGGGGGGTTTTTAGGTCTATGGCCACCTCTCTACTTATATTAATTGGTTTAGTGGCTATAGCGGCACAAGTTTTCAATTTAGACTTTGTTAGTGCTTATACAATGCGCAAAGTTATACCAAAATTAATCATTGCTACAATAATGTTATTTCTTTCTTATTACTTTTTATCTTTAGCTATAACATTTGTTAATGCACTTGGAGACGGAGTAGCGAGTTTAATTATGGGGCCTTTTGCAGACGGCCAGTTATTACAACAATCTAAAGACGGTGGAGCAATAGCATGGATTTTAGAATCTGGAAACTTTGGGGCGCCTGATTCAACAGTTGCTCAAACGGCTGCTATATCTATGGCGTTAGTAGCTTTTGTAACCCAGGGGGGGGCGGGCCTTGTTGTGATTGGTATTATGTTTGTACTTTTTGCATGCTTAACTGCTTTTGTGTCTTTGGTAATTAGAAAAATTATGTTACTTGGGCTTGTAATGATAGCCCCACTAGCTATAGTTGCATGGATATTACCAAGCACAGAAAAATGGTTTAAAAAATGGTGGGAAACTTTTAGTAAGTTGCTAATTATGTATCCACTAATAATGGGCTTAATAGCCATTGGAACCGTTGGTGCATACTTAATAGCCCAAACGGGTGATACAATGGCTAGCATTGATCCAAACGTTGCAACCAACCCACTTGCAAGCCCAGCAACAATTATTTTATTTGCCGCGGTGTTCACAGGGGGCATTACAATGCTAATGGTGCTTGTTGCATATTTTGCACCATACTTTTTTATACCGTCTATGTTTAAAACTGCCGGTAGCGCGTTTAGTGCTATTAGCAACGGCCTAAGCAGCAAGGGTAAACAGTGGGGTAAAAGCGCCGCCGAATATTCTAGTGGCGGGCTAAATAAGGCACTAGCCAATAAAGCTGCAAACGGGCGTAGCTATAAATATACAAACAAACTAAGAAGAAAACTTGGTAGAGAAGAAAAGGTTGGCACGGCTGAGCAAAGAAGATTTTATAGAGGGCTAAGTTATGTATCTCAGGGTGCAATTATACCCGAGGCCATGGGCGGTAGAGCTTCACGCGCAGCCGCGGTGTCTAAAAATGATAAATTAGTACAAGAAGAAAAACAACAACTTGAGACATTGGTAGATGTTAAGTTACGAGGGCTAAATGAAGAAGCAGTTGTAGAGGCATTAAGTAAGATGGTAAAGGGCGACAACCAAGCTATGGCTAGTGTGGGCTTAGACCAAATGAAAAAAAGAAATTTAAAT
>JAUPVN010000094.1 GCA_030917025.1 Patescibacteria group bacterium
CAATCTATTACACCTAGTTTATTAGACAAGGTACATTTAAATGTAAAAGCTGGTTACGATGAGTTTGCATTATTTGAGATCGGTAAAGGCCATTCAACATTACTACCATTAGATAATAAAGTTCCCCAAGAGCAAGAATTACTAGCATACGTATATGCCGCACTGCCAAAATCTGCCCCAGTTGGTGCTGCGTATTATCAAGCAAAAATGGCCGTTCAAGAAATTTTTAATAAACTAGGTATAAATGTAAAATTTGAGACGTTTAAAGAGAATGTTAATAATCCTTTATACAGTAAAATGTTTGATCCTTTAAGGTCTGCTTTTGTATATAATAAAGATAATCAGCTTATTGGGGTAGTGGGTGAATATTTAAGCTCAACTAAAAAAGCTCTAAAATTACCTACTTATTGCAGTGGTTTTGAGTTAGAAATAGATAAACTAATAAAAAATATGGCAAACAAAATTGACTATATACCCAGTTATAAATACCCAAGCATAGAGCAAGATATTACATTAGAATCCGATGAACAATCTTCTTATACTTATGTTTATGATGCATTAAGTATTGCTTTATCTGGAGGTGTAGATTCTGATATAGAATGGGTAATCAGCCCACTAAATATATATGTAAAAGAAAATATTAAGCGTTATTCATTTAGGCTAAATCTTACGCCAAAAACTAAAACTCTTACATCTCAAGAAGTAAATGTTATATTAGATAAAGTTGTAAATTTGATTAAAAAAGACGCAAACATAAAAAGAATCTAGGTTATTAAATCTATTTTAAGAATTGATTATTCATTTACTATATTGATTTATCGTATTTAAAATAATGATTTAATTATTACGGATAATAAGCTACTATAAATAGTATAGTTATTTAATGGGAGAAATATGGCTAAAAAAACCATAAAAGCAAAGTCTGTTCAGCCTAAAACTGTAATTTATACTAAAAAAGATAAATCAAGATTACCAAAATTAAGCTTGTTCTTTTTTGATAGGCCACGCTTAACAGCCGTTTTGTTTGCCTTAATTTTGTTGTTTGGAATTGTAAGCTACACAACCCTATTAAAAAGAGAGGGTTTTCCTAGCATAAATATCCCTGTAGCAAGTGTTTCTGGTGCATATTTTGTGAACGATGCTAATAAAGTAGACCAAGATGTGGCATCTCCTATTACAAAAATAGCGTTAGAGCAGCCTGGGGTGGCTAAAGTTCAGACTAATAGCTTTCCTAACTTTTTTAATGTTATTGTTCAGTATGATGATTCTGTTGATTCCCAAGCGGCCTCTAAAAGTTTAGAGCAAGCAATTAAGGGCAGTAGCACCGTTCCTCAACAAGCTCAAATTAAGGTAACTGCTCCTTATTTTTCTCCTATTGGTATTACAAATAGGCCATTAGATGCAGGTATATCTTTTTTTGCAGAAAATAACCAAAACACAAAAGATATAGCTGCTAATGCAGAAAAGTTTGCAGAAGCTTTGCGCCAAAAAAACCTAAACTTAGTAAATGATGTATATGTTTTAAACCCTTTTGAAGAAGCCCAAAATCCAATTACAGGCCAACTAGCTACTGTTCAAAAAACTTTTGATAAATTTGGGCATGTTGTTACTACTAACGGAGAATCAAGAAATCAATTTTATAACTCTGTAATAATTGGTGTTGCTATGGTACCCGGGGGAGATTTATTGAAGTTTGATAATCAAGTGCAAACCGCTACAAAAGAAATTGCCGCCCAACCAGAATTTAATGAATACGGGGCCACCGTAAGTGCAAGCTATGCGCCGTCTATCCAAGAAAACATATCCGAGCTCCAACGCGAATTAATTATTGCATTAATTGCGGTATTAATAATTGGTTCTATAGTTATAGCCATTAGAGCATCTGCCATAACAGTCTTGTCTTTGATATTAGTAATTTTTGCAGTGATTGGTCTGCTATATTTATTTGGTTATACGTTAAATGTTATTACGCTTTTTGCATTAATATTAAGCCTTGCCTTACTTGTAGACGATACAATTATTATGACAGAGGCCATAGATGCCCAGCGTAAAAAACAACATAGAGCCAGGGTAGCAATAGAAGAAGCTACTAAAAAAATTAGCTCGGCAATGCTTAGCGCTACATTAGTGGCGGTATTAAGTTTTGCACCACTTTTATTTGCAGGTGGTACACTGGGTAACTTTATTAGAGCAATACCCGTAACTGTTATTTTAGCTTTGTTGGTTAGCCTGCTTGTTTCTTTAGTGTTTATCCCATTTTTTGCAAAGTATTTGCTACTTAGTAAAAAAGCTATGGGTCCGTCTGGCACCAAAGAACTATCGGCTGGGTTTGAGCATAAAATTGCAAAGGCAATTGCTGCCCCAATGCGCTGGGCTAAAGGCTCGCATAAGCGTTTGGTTGGTGTTTGCCTAACCGCAATAGCAATCAGCTTATTATTTATTGGTTTTGGTGGATATTTTGGCACAAAAGTTGCATTTAATATCTTTCCTCCTGCAAAAGATGCAAACGATATTGTGGTAACCCTTACTTTTCCTAACGGCACCAATTTAAATAAAGCCCAAATTTATGCAGACGAGGCTAATAACGTTATTGGCAAAGTTGTTGGCACTAATTTTGAACAAGCGTCTTTAAATAATTCTGGAACAGAACAAGGTGCCACAAATCAAATACACTTAATATCTTATAACGATCGTAAGGAGCGCGCTCCAGAGATTGTTGCCTCCTTGCAATCGGCACTAGATGTAGCCTTGCCACAAGTAAGTTCAAAAGTATCTCAGCAAGATGCAGGCCCGCCACCGCAGGCTTTTGTAGTAGCTATAGAAACTACCGATACAACAAAAGGTTACGCACTTGCTCAGGCAGTAGCAAATAACCTTAACGATGCTACCTTAACCCGCCCTAGTGGCACAACAGCAAAAGTTACAAATGTAAAAATATCTGATCCAACGCAGATAAGCCGTGTAGATAATAATCAGCGCATAACTGTAACGGTAGAATTTGATTCTAACGATACGTCTACTCTATTTAATTTGGCAGAGGCACAGGTTAACAAAGAATTTACTGCAGAAAAAATAGAGCAATTTGGCTTACAAAAAGATGTTATATCTTTTGACCTTGGCCAAGAAAGTGAAAACCAAGATAGCTTTGCAAATTTGGCAATTGCTTTTCCTGTATTGCTTTTAGTTATTTACTTTTTGCTAGCATTCCAGTTTAAATCTTTGTTCCAGCCACTAATAATATTTATGGCTTTGCCATTTAGTTTGTTTGGTATTACATTAAGCTTGTATTTATCTGATAATCCATTTAGCTTTTTTGCAATGCTAGGATTTTTTGCCTTAATTGGCCTTAGCATTAAAAACACAATCTTACTAACAGATTACGCCAACCAAGAACGGCGCACTGGCAAGGGTGCAGTAGATTCTATGATATCTGCCCTTAACGAAAGGTTTAGGCCGCTACTAGCAACTAGTGTTACAGCGGTAGTAGCATTGGTGCCACTGTCTATTATTAGCCCATTTTGGCAAGGCCTTGCCATATTAATAATATTTGGTTTGTTGTCTAGCACATTTTTGGTGATTACTGTGTTCCCGTACTATTATTTGGCGGGCGAATGGGTTCGTAGCAAAATATCTAGAAAAGTTGGCTTAAGTATTGTTGGTGTATTTGTGCTAGTAGCGGTTCTTGCTAGTTTTGTATTGTGATAACTACCACAAAAAATAGATAATGTTAGTGCTATAATAGTACTAAGGTATAACAACAAAGAAGGAGTTGGGGTATATATGTCAGAAAAAATGCAACGCATAGGAATATTATTAATTGCAGTAATATTTTTTATTACCACAATTGGTATAGCCCTATATTCAATAATATTTTCTAACAATAATAACGATACGTTATCTGAAGCAGAGCTACAAAAATTATTACAACAACAAAAGGAGGAACCCAA
>JAUPVN010000095.1 GCA_030917025.1 Patescibacteria group bacterium
ACTAATATTTATAGCGATTATGCTCATACCCCAGAAGAGATTAGTGCAACTATACAGCTAGCTAAAGAATTATCTAATAATATTTTAGTTATTTACGAACCGCTAACCAACCGTAGACAACACCATATGAAATTACAATATAAAAATACCTTTAATGGAATAAACCAGCTACTTTGGTTACCTAGTTATCTAGCAAGAGAAGATAATAAACAACCTATATTAAGCCCACAGCAATTAATTGAAAAATTAAATAACCCTAACATTGCTAAACCAGCAATAAAAAATACAGCCCTTTATAAAACTATTAAAAACCATGCACAAAAAAATGGTATGGTTTTATTACTTGCCGGGGGTGGTGTCGGTAGTTTAGATGAATGGGCAAGAAAAATGTTTGCTAATTAATTTTACAATCCCAACTGAGTGGGGTCTACAAGCTCTAAAGAAAAATCTTCTTGATCATTAAATTGTTTTATACGAGGCTGAATAGAATTTGCATGATTTTGTAAGTCTGTTGACTGAACAGGGCTTTTTGTATCATAACCTTGCAAATCATCCTCTGCTAATTTTTGATTAGCAGATCTAATTTGTATAACTGTATCATATGCACTAGATTTAAAAAATATATATAAAGATATAAATACCATAACCAACGATATAGTAATAGTAACTACAATAAGCCAACCTAAGTTTGTAGTTTTTTCATTGTTTTTTATATTTAAAAAACTTAAAGACATTATATTCTTAATCTTTCAGATAATGGATAAAAGGTTGTTTTTGGAGAATCATATAGTATTACAAACACCGCATTAGCAGCTTCTTTTAATTTTTGCTGTTGTTTATAAATTTCTGATATACCAGCCAAAAAAAATCCCGGGTTTTCTGCGCAATTGATTGACCTTAGATCTGATATTAAAATGTCATAGTTTTTTTGGCTATCCTGAAAAGCCTCTAGCGCTACTTGTTGTTTGCCTATAAGCAAATCTAACTCTGAAGCATCTGCTCCCTGTTTTGCCAAACGAAGTTCAAGAGCCTTCATTTCTTTTTGTAAGTCTCCGTACACACTTATTCTTTTTTGTACAAATAAATTATTTTGCCTTTGCAAAACTAATAATTTCTTCTGCGATTCAGGACAGCGGATACTTACATCTGCTAACTTTTCGGGCGTATATGTGGTTTGTTGCTGATTATAAAGCGTTTGTAAACGCTCTAGGGGTGATATTTTTTGCTGGGCAATAGCAGGAGTAGCTATAACCAACAGTAATAAAACTAATAACATTACATACTTCATATCACTTAAAATTATAACATTATTAACTAACTAGAGCGTAGGAGTTAAAATATATTTTTATAATTTACGTATTTTTATCTAAAATCTCCATTACCGGTATTGGTAACATCCCCAACTTTTAGAGATTTTTTAACCTGAGTATCTACTACATAATTGGCAGATTCTTGTGGTGTGTTTACGGAATACAGAATAACTGTTGGCGTTATCCATCTTAATGGCATTGTTTGCAAACCACTTTGCCTTACTATCTCTTGAGCAGGCTTATCTTGCGTTGATAAATCATTAAGTAATATTGTTCCCTTACCGTCTCTAACGTCAACATATACCATATTTTGCGCATAAGGGTTTATAATAAACTGGTAATCTTTTACTAATGGGGGCCTACCCTCTAAATTCTTAACATCGTTATTAGGAATATTAACCTGATACCATTTGTCTTCTTGCGCATTTACAATAAGTTGAGATTGATTAATACGATTAACGCTCCAAATTGGTTTATCTATTAATACTTTTTGGCGAGAGCCATCTATAGCTATTACACTTAAGCCCGCTCCAGTTTGTGCTTGGTCTAATGCTGAAGTTACATAATACACGTTATTATCTGCAATTTTAACATCTCCAAAGTAGGCTGACTTAGCCAATTCTTTAACTTGGCCCGTGGCGCTATTAAAAGCTACAAGCTTTTGTTGATCTGTGGGATTATCAACCGTAGCTCCATTGCCAAGAACATACACTATACTATCGCCCACCCAACCAACAATTCTTATATTATTAGATGAACTATCACTTATCTGCTCAACCTGCTTACTATTTGCATCAATTAAATACAGTGCGCTTAAAATTGCACCTTTACTATCTCTTTTACCATCTCTAGATGAAGAAAGTATGGCAATATCTTTAGAAGGGTGAGCTAAAAGCTGCGTAGAATCTTGTTCGTTCCCGGTGCCTGCTAGTAGTACCAATTCTTCTGTATTGTCAATGTACCTGCTATAAACAGATATTTTACCAGATCTATTAGACAAAAATATATCTTTTTTAGAAGGAACCAGTTGCACCTGTTGAGACTCTTCACTATTTGCAGGTATAGTTACGGACTTTGAAAGATACATATCTGCAGAAACAGTTGCAACAATATCATTATCTGTTGGTTCTATAGTTAGCTCTGCTTCGCCCTTTTCATTTGTAACGGCCTCACTTTCCCCATCTGATACAGTAGCTTTTGCCAAAGGTGAACCAGTTAACCAATCTTGTACAGTAAATCTAAATTTTGTGCCAGTAGGGGTAATCTCAAAAGGACTACCAAATGGGTTGCTTCCCCAGCCAACCGTTACAGGTATGGTTTCGGTAGCAAATGATCTTTTTGCTAATAGCATATCTGTGGTCCCCAACAATAAATTATTAAAAGATGCATTACCCTGCTCATTGGTTAGTACTTTTTGCCCCTGCACAGTAGTCTCTACATTTTTAACTGGGCGCCCAGATTTAGCATCAATTACCTGAACAGTCATGCTAGATCTTACTCCTATTTTATTTAAAATAAAGTACCTAGTAGTTGGTATTATAAAAACTGCAGCCAACCCACCAACTACAACCAAAATAGTTAGCCATCTAGCTAATTTGTTATGCCACCAAGCGCCAAAGAAACGCTTAAGACCCTTTGGTTTTTTAGGTGGTGCAGAAAACTGGGCTACTTTTTCATCATGAGCCTTAATAACAATATCACTCTCATCTTTAATAATGTCTTCTACAATTTTATCGGTTTCTTTATCATCTTGAGAAACTTTAATATTGTTACTGTCTTCTTTAACAGTTGGATCTTCTGGCTTACTTAAAATACCATTATCATCTATTTCTATTTGCCCACTTTTATTAACAATTGGGTCATCCATAAATTGCTCTACCTGATTTTGAATATCTATATTTGTTGGTTCACTTGGGGTTAATTGTTCATCTTTTGAATCATTTTTATCCATAATGCTATTTTAGCATTAGAACAATAAAACAACTAAAAAAGTATAGTTTTAAGGTGTTAACCTATTGATATCTCGGGGGAATAAAATTGCTTCTTTAATATTGTTTAAGCCAATAATTTTTTCTACAAATCTATCAACGCCAAAACCAAAACCTCCGTGGGGTGGTAGGCCATATTTAAAAGCAGATAAATAATAAGAAAAACCAGGATCGTCTGGGTCTACACCTGCAAACCTCATCTGTTCTAACAATATTTCATATCTATGCTCACGCTGTGGCACTGTTGATATTTCTATTCCTCTAAATAATAAATCTGCAGACTTAGCCGTGTCATTTGTATCTTTCATATGATAAAACTTCATTTTACTCTGGGGCAAACCAGTTGCAAAAACAGCTTCACAACCATCTTTTTTCTTAGAGTATTCGCAAATCCATCTTTCTTCATCTGGCGTTAAGTCTATTTCATTTGAAACGTCAATTTTAGTATTTTTAGAATAAAGTTCATGTATTTCTGCAATAGAATATCTGGGGAATTTATCATTTAACTTAAGCTCTGGTGCATTTAAACTTTTTAGCTCTGCACTACAATCTTTATATACTTTATTTAAAGTATTACGTACCAAATTCTCAACCATATCCAAAACATCATCGTAACCATTTATAAATCCCATCTCTACGTCTAGCATTGTAACTTCAGATACGTGTCTTGTTGTTGCAGATAGCTCGGCTCTAAATGTTGGAGCAATCTCAAATACTCTCTCAAAAACACCAACCATTATTTGCTTATAAAGTTGCGGGCTTTGTGCAAGTGTAGCCTCTTTGCTAAAATAATCAAATTTAAATACTTCTGCACCACCCTCTGCAGCACCAGCAACAATTTTTGGTGTATTTATCTCTGTAAAATCGTTATCATAAAGAAATCCACGAATATACTTTAGTAAATTTGCCCTTATTTTAAAGATTTTTGTTTCTTGCAAATTTCTTAACCCAATGGCTCTATATTCAAAAAGTGTGTCTAAGTTTTCTGGTTTATGGCTTAGGGGCTTATCAATTTCTACCGGTGGCTCTATATCAACAGGAACAATAACATCTAATTCAACATCATGTAGTTCAGCACCGTTTGGGGCTCTCTCGTCTTTAACTACTACACCCTTAACACTTAAAACCGTACCAATCTGTAGCCCACGCAATTTTTCTAACTCTTTTTTATCTTCTACAAGTACCTGCACAATACCAGAGCGATCTCTTAAGGTAATAAAATTTAAACCACCTAATAATCTTTTTTTATGCAACCAGCCACTAATTTTTACCTTTTTATCTGAGTGTAAAATTATATCTTTATTTAAAGTTCGCTCCACTTGATCCTCCTAATTACTAATAGCCAAAAATATATTTTAGCAAACATGCCTATATATAAAACTAGTTAGTATTATAACAGATTAGATACTTTTTGAGGCGTGGGCTTTATATTTTGCGGCCGCTTTTTTACGTGCGATTGCTCGCAAATCTTCTTCTTTGTCATCTTCATCTTTAATGGGGTGACCAATTATTTGCTCAATGACATCTTCTATTGTTAAAACACCAACAATATCTTCAAAATCATTAACAACCATAAACAAATGATGCCGAGATTTTATAAAACCGTGTAATGCTATATCTAGTGGTTGTTTCTCGTTAATATAAAACACATCTTCTCTCATAATTATTTGCGCCTGCTTGGGCTTTTTTAGCCTTACGGCATCCCGTAAATACAAAGTACCAATTATATTCTGATTATTCTTTTGGTAAACCGGAAATCTAGAATGTCCACTATCGTGTAGCTCTCCTATGACAACTGGTGTAAGCTCCTCTTCTGCATCTATAAAATGAACCATATTTAATGGTGTCATATGATCTCCAACCGCTTTTTCGCCAAATAACAAGGCATTCTCTGCTATTTTTAGCTCGTGTTTACTAATTTTATCAAATTCTTCTGCATTATGGTGTAGTATCTCTAGCAACTCATCTTTACTTTGTATTAACATAAATGGTTCTGGCTGTATCCAACGCCCAACCCACTTTTCTAGGCTGCGCATTACTGGATTAGTTTTGCGTAGTATAAATTCTATTACTGGGCTAGCAAGGGCAGCCATGTGCAGGCTTGGCTTTGGGCGCTTAGACCAAGGCAAAATAGCATGCAAAATAACAATTAACGGTACATTAATTAAAATAGCAAACCAACTGCCTACAACGCCTTTTAAAAGTAAAATTATACAGGTTGTTAAAAAACCTAATATGGCCCACATAAAAATCCAAAGTTGCATACCATATGCTCTAACTGGGTAAACCTTAATAGCGTCTTTGTCCCCCGCACGAGCCTGTCTTTTTAGTTCACGCACGCTCATATATTCAAAGCTGCGTATAAGCAAAATGCCATACACTGTAATAATTACTAATATTATAAGAGTTGCTATTTGTATTATTTCCACTATTTATTATTATAGCTTAAGCTTATACATTTTTACATACATTAGCATCTATAGTTTGTTATAATGTACTAAATAATATAAATATTTTAAGGGAGACAAAATATGGATAAAAGATTTATTATCATTCTTGCGGTAATTATTTTAGGTTTTATTGGAGTAATTGTATTTAATAATTTTAGCCAAAAAGACCAGGCGGTATCAACGGCAGAAACAAGCAACCACACACGAGGCAACCA
>JAUPVN010000096.1 GCA_030917025.1 Patescibacteria group bacterium
CTACTGCCGCGGGGCAATGTATTGGCGATGTATAAAATTACCGTAAAAATCAAAATCTTTATTACAATCATGCACCGATTGACACACGGCTCCATCATTTTTAGCATATGTTAAAAAAGTAACATATTTTTCTTGTACCTGATCTGGGCTTAGATTAGCTGGGAGTATCCTAACATGATACCCAAGGTAATATTGAATATCTTTAATATAATTAGTATCTACTAAAGATAGCTGAACAAGCTTATTTACGGCCTGATGATCACCATGATCTTCTTTTAAGATTAAATCAGCGGCTTGGGTCCTAATAACATTAGGTTTATATGTACTAACTATTGTTCTTGTTATGTCTATTAATGAATCTTTGGTGTATGTGCTTAACCCGTCCACACTGCTAATATTTTCTACATTGTTATCAAGCAATTGTTGTAAACTTTGTTTATTATTTACTCCATAACCTTCTCGGCCTCCGTCTGGTACCCTATAAAACACTAATCTAACCCTGCCGTTTGTATATGATTTTAAGTGTATATCTTTATAATACAAATCATCAGATTCCCAATCTTCTTTAGATCCCAACATATGACTATATGCGGCCTTAGCACCCGCCTCTCGCTGTTGCTGATAATCTGGCAGCCCGTACGGGTCACCAGACGTTAAGTATAACGTTAAAATGCATTTTTGTGACTTAACATCTGTTTGCACATCTGGGTTCATAAATAATAAATCATCGTCTTGATGTGCAATAATTTGTACACTTTTACCATTTTTACAAAAGTTTTTATTATTTTTCACAATTGTAACATTGTTATTATAAGTATTAGCTTGACCCTGATGCACTAACCGCTCAACCCCATTTTTATAAATTAAAAGTTGTTTTTGGGCAGGCAAGTCTACTATAGCAGTTGGCTTACCATAAAACTGCTCATATATGGCCTTAGTACATACTACATCCGTACTATTGGTTTTAGCTCCACCAACAATTACCGCAATTGGTTCGTTTCTTAAAATTGGTTTATACCATTCGCTACTAGATAAAATTGTTTGCTGATTTGTACAATTTACGGTTGGTACTATATTTATTTTGCTATTAGATTGTACTTTTAGAGGCATAACATCCCAATAATCACCAATTACATAAGATATATTGTTAGCCTTCATTTCTTTTATAACTTGCTCATAGCTTTGAATTCTTGATTGATAGTATTGCTCATTTTTATCCAAAACTATATAGCCTGTAGCAAAAGAACCAATGCAAGCAGCCATTAGCGCTATAAGTAAATATTTGTACAATTTTTTAGATATCTTTACGTTACGCGCATAAAGCGCTAAAGCCATAAAAACAGTTAAGTATATTATGCTTAAATATCGGCCATCTACTGGGTAATAATGATCTGTGCTAACAAAAACTGCATACGCTACAATGCACACAAAAAACAAATAAATTATTGCTCTACGCCAATATAAAGAAAAATCTTTTTTACTATTTAATATTACTTTATATAACGCATAAAAACCAAAAATCATAATAACTGCATTAAGCGCATAAAATAATATTCCTAAGTTCAGCAATAAACCAGGTTGATCTAAATATTGCTTAAGTGGAACCTGAAGCGGATTAGCACCAAATTGACTTGCCGTGTCAAATAACGCAAAAAATATTGCTTTAGCAATTTGAGAAACCGAGCTTACAAGCCCGTAAGGAGAAGCACCAACCCCACCTATAGATGTGATTTTACTTAAATTAATAATTGCAATAATTATAAACGCACCAAAAAACGCAATTATACTATTAAGCAGCCACATACTAGCAGGTTTAATAATTTGCCTTTTCTTTAGCACTAAAGCAACAACGCCCATAAGTATTGCACCACCAATACTAAAACTTAAAAACAATCTATCAGATGCTATTAACAAACTAAGCACGCCCGCAGATAGCCAAAAATATATTGATCCAATTTTTTCTTTAGATCTAATAAGCATTAATATGGCAAAAACAAAAGCAATATATTCTGCATTTCTGGTAGTTATCATAGAAAAGTTTAAAGGTAGTAAAGCACCAACATGCGGTTCTAGCGGTATTAGCATAAAAGTACTTAAAAATGCTAACATTACCAGTAAACTCATTTTCCATTCTTTGGTTATAAGCCTAAATAGTATTATAAAAAATAAAAATACTACTAAGTTCATTAACACAGTTACAATAATAAACTGATAAGGCTGTGCACCAAGCAAGGCAATAATGTAAAATATTGGCCATTTTAATAAGAAACTATGGGTAGACGGGAAAAGTGCGCCCTTTAGCGTATCATTAGACCCAAACAACAAAACATCACTAAGCTGATCAGCGTTTAATAGCAAAATTTGACCATATCGCCAACTAAGCAATGTTAATAAAACTATGGCAACAAATACCGTACTTAACCAAATAACCTTTGACTTATTTTTCATGACCTACAAATATATATTTTTTATATATTAAATAATTCCAGCTTACAATAAATACAATAGAAAACAATCTGGCTATATATATTGTAATATACGGTGCTAATAAACTTACAAACACTAAAGTAAATAAATAGTCCCAAGCTACTAATAGCCCATATAAAACCATTTGTTTTGATACCACACCAACCGATTTTGTATGCTCTTTATATGTAAAAAACTTTTGCAACATAAATGCCACAACCAAACCTACCCAAAAAGAAATAGATACACTAATTTGCGTAGACAGGCTAAACACATCATGGGCAAACCATAAAACAACTAGTTCAAACACTAAAGAAGTCAAGCCAGCAATAATATACCTAATAAATTGTTTACTAAATATAGCTTTAAATTTATTTTGCATCTTTATCTATGGTTGATTTAGAGTAATCTATAACAAATAAAGGCCTATTGGCAGATTGTGCCTGAATATGAGATAGGTATAATCCAATAATACCCTGAGACATTAAAACCATACCAACTAAAAATATAATTAAAACTCCCAGCATTGCTGTCCCGGTAAAATCAAGTAATAAGGGATCTCCTAAAATATACTGCTCAAAAATTATAAATAACCCTAATAGTAGCGCTAAGGGTGTAATTATAATACCAATAAAACCAAATATATATAACGGAACAGGAGTTAAAGATACAAAACTATCTGATGCTAATTTAATTAGTTTAGCAAAACTATATTTAGCAACACCAGCATGTCTTAAATTTGGTTCAAAATATACATAATCTCTGCTATACCCAAGCCAATCTATCAAACCACGATTAATACGATTGGTTTCTTGCATTTTTATAAATTCTGCTCTAACGTTTTTATCTATAAGTCTAAAATCGGTTGAATATGGTACTAACTTTACGTCAGAAAAAGCATTAAATAATTTATAAAATATACCCGATGCAAGTTTCTTAAAGCTAGAACCACCATGATTCTTTCTTACCCCAATAACTACAGCAGCGCCTTTTTGCCACTTGCTTATAAAGTTTGGTATATAAGAAACAGGGTGCTGGCCATCTCCGTCTAGGGTAATAACTGCATCGCCTTGAGCATAATAAATACCAGCACTAAGAGCAATTTCTTTACCAAAATTTCTAGACAACGAAACTAAAGATACTAATTTATTATCTGATACAATTTTTTTTAAGACTGCATAAGTATCATCTGTACTACCGTCATTAACATAAATAATTCTATATTCATCTTTCTGATTACTAATAAAATCTAATAATTTATCATTAAACTGCTGTAAACTATTTTGCTCATTATAAACGGGCACAACAACCGAAATTATCATACTTATAGTTTAGCCTTAAATGATACTAAAAAACAAATAATACTAACCCGTAGATGCAAATATATTAATTTGGTGACCCCGGCGGGATTCGAACCCGCGATCTTCTGGATGAGAACCAGATATCCTAACCGCTAGACGACGGGGCCAGATGCAAACTTATTCTAATCTTTAATACTGTACTATAAATACAATAATGTGTCTATCTCTGTTTTGTTGTTATTACCAACAGTGTAGGCTACAATATAAACATATGCATTATAAAAATATAAAAGCTGGGCAATCTTATAATGTTTGGTTTTAAACAAAAATCTTCTAAAGATAATCAAGAACACGTATTAGCAAAAAGCTTGTTTGATGAAAAAACAAAGTCTGACATAATTTTAAACGCCATAGACGACGGTGTTGTTCTAATAGATGCAAATAAAATAATCCAATCTTGTAACCCGGCTGCCGCAACAATTACCGGTTGGGCCCAAAAAGATGCAATTGGCGTACAGTACGACTCTGTAATTAAATTAGTTAACGATAAAAACGAGGCCTACCAACCCATAGAAAACCCATTCGAAAAAATATATCAATCTCTTGCCACGGTTAGAGACAACCACGCTAATATTGTAACTAACAATAATGCTATTAAAGCAGCAGATATTGCCGTTACACCATTACTAGACCAACAAAAAAATATAACTGGCGCGGTAGCAATAATTAGAGACGTTACATCTGAGCGCGAGGCAGAATCTCAAAGAGCAGAGTTTATTAGTACCGCCAGCCACGAAATGCGTACCCCAGTTGCCGCCATAGAGGGTTACCTTGCTCTAGCCCTTAACGATAAAGTCGCAAACATAGACCAAAAAGCTCGCGAATACCTAGAAAAGGCCCATTCTAGCACACAACATTTAGGCAAGTTGTTTCAAGATTTGCTTACTAGCGCCAAAGCAGAAGACGGACGTTTGCAAAATCACCCAGTTGTAGTAGAAATGGGAGCATACTTAGAACAACTAACAGAAGACTTACGTTTTGCGGCGCAAAAAAAAGGTCTTAACATGGAATATTTAATTGGGGCAGACGGACAACAAAAAACCAATAACGTTACAAATGCAAAAGTAGTTAGGCCGCTCTATTATTGCCACATAGACCCAGATCGCCTGCGCGAAGTTATAACCAACTTATTTGATAACGCCGCCAAATATACAGATACCGGTACAATAAGCATTGGTATTGCTGGAGACGACAAAGTTGTACAAATAAGAGTTCAAGACACAGGTCAGGGTATACCGGCAGATGATATATCTCATTTATTTGAGAAATTTTATCGCGTAGATACCAGCGCAACTCGCACAGTGGGTGGCACGGGTTTGGGTCTTTTTATATGCCGCAAAATTATAGAGCTTTATAATGGCCGTATTTGGGTAGAAAGTCAACTAAATAAGGGCAGCACATTTTATATTAATTTACCAAGACTAGGTAATGAAAAAGCTCAGCAACTAAAATCTCAAGAAGAATCACTAGCAAATACGGTAGGAGCATTACAATAAGCATGACTATACAAAACGCTCATGCTACAATAATTGATAACAAGCTTAATAATA
>JAUPVN010000097.1 GCA_030917025.1 Patescibacteria group bacterium
TTGTTAGATATTCCCATGGCTGTTAATACATGCGATGGCTCGTCGCTACTCGCACTACAAGCTGACCCAACCGCAACTTGATAACCCTGTTCGTCTAATTGCATTAACAGGTACTCATTATCAACACCAGGTATAGATAAGTGAATGTTATTTGCTACTCTTTTGCCGCCACTTGGGCCATTTATATTTACATTAGGTATTTCATTTTTTATCATTTTAAGTGACTTATTCTGCAACTCGCCCAAACGCTTAGCTTCACTCTTATATTTACCCTGCGCAATTTGCAAGGCTTTTGCAAAACCAAAAATACCGGCAACATTTTCTGTACCGCTACGTAAACCATTTTCTTGACCGCCGCCGTAAACTAGTGGCTCTAAAACAATTCCAGCCCTTACATATAAAGCCCCTACCTGTTTTGGTCCATATATTTTACCAGAGTTAATTGTCATAAAATCTACTCCAAGCCTAGAAATGCTTAGATCTAAATAGTTGATAGCTTGGCAAGCATCGGTATGCAAATATATTGGTAAGTCTATACTACGTTCTTGTCGATCTTTTCTTATAGATCGTATAATTTCAGCTACTTCTTTTATTGGCTGAATGCTTCCTACTTCGTTATTTACGTACATTACGCTCACCAAAACAGTAGTATCTGATATGCAGGATACTAGATTATCTAGGTTTATTAGTCCTTTTTGACTAACAGATACTTTCTTAGTGTCAAACTTCATAGCTGGCTTAATCACAGAATCATGCTCAATTGCACTAATTACTGCCTGTCTACCATTGTACTTAGCCATAACACCGTTTATAGCAAGGTTATTGGCCTCTGTACCACCGGCTGTAAATATAATCTCACTAGGTTTAGCCCCTATGGTTTCGGCTATTTTATGTCGCTCTTCTTCTAGACCCAACCTAACGGCTCGAGATTTTAAGTAAATAGCCGATGGATTATAAAAATTTTCACTAAAAAAAGGCTCCATAGCCTTAATAACTTCTTTTTTCATTGGAGTTGATGCTGAGTAGTCAAAGTACCCGGTATAGCTAATATTGCCCATGGCTGTATATTAGCAACTAGGCTGTTATGCCGTAAAGCTCTTTTTTGACCCTTTTTTCGTATATTTTCACTGCTTCTAATAAATGGTTAGCCTCGGTTGGACTAATTGCCCTATAACCTACGCCATTTTGCATTTTAACTATTCCAGTTGGACGTACATCGTACCTGGTTGTTTTGACTTGGCGAACACCCATTTTATCTACCCATTCTTCGTGCCAAACCCAACTATGTTCATCAAGACAAAAAAATTCACGTCTATGCCCTTTTGGTATTGGGCCAAAAATAGTCCCACCAATAATTGCTTCTTGTCTGATTAAATTACGGTAATCATTAGCCTGTTTTTGGGCAGAAGCTTGCGCTTTCATTTGACTGCGAAACTTGCCAATCATTGCTAGGCCGCCCTGTCCCTTAGGTGCTCAGGTAGTGGAAATTGATTATTATTATACTGTTCTTCAGCATACTGTCTAGCTATAGAAGCAACACGATTTGCCTCGGCATTTAACGGAGTGCCTTCAGAATAAGCAGGAGAATCGTTGACACTAACAACACTACTATCTAGTCTAAATACATTTGTTTTGTCTGTAGTTCTATGAATGATAGGTACAATACCTTCAATAGTTGATCGGCTATTTTGAATAGCTCGAATTCTAGCTTGCACTTCTGGAGGCAAGCTATCTATATTTAATCGTGATCGTTCTATTTCTGGGTTCATATACTATAAATTTAAGGTTAAATGCCAAACAACTGCTTAGCATTGCTTGTAGAACTCGCTCCTATTTCGTCCAAATCTTGATGCCGTAAATCGGCTAAAAATTCAGCTATTAACACAATGTTCTTAGGCTCGTTTACTTTACCACGTTGTGGCCTTGGTGTCAAGAAAGGAGAATCAGTTTCTAGCAACAATCTATCTAGTGGAACCTGTGTAGCCATATTTAGTTGTTCGTTATCTTTTGTAAATGTCATTATACCATTTAAACCAATGTATAAGCCCCTATTAAGGGCTTCTGTCAAATGTACTGTATTTGACGTAAAACTATGTATAACTCCTTTAAGGCCCTTGTATTGGTCAAATATTGGCCAAAAATCATCAAATGCGTCCCTAACATGAAAAATCATTGGTAAGTTATTGCTTAAGGCTAGTTCCATTTGGTATTTTAGTGCTTTTTCTTGGTCTTCTTTGCCCGAATGGTTGTAGTAATAGTCGAGCCCGCATTCACCAATAGCTACCACTTTAGGCATAGTTGCTAGAGTAGCTAGTTTATCAAACGCTTCTTGCCCTAATTTAGCATCATGCGGGTGCAAACCAACACTAGCCCATATATTTTCATGTAGGCTAGCGAACCTAATAGCTAACTCACTATCATTCTCATCACACCCAACGCAAATTAGCTTGTTAACACCCATTGATAAAGCATTGTTTATCGCTTGCTGAGGCTCAATTGTATAGTCAATCGAATGAATATGGCAATGTGTATCTATAAATTTCATGCTTATTTAGTATAAACCCAAGCTATAAATTAAAGCTATTGTATTTTTATTATTATAGTGTACTATGTACAATAAGTAAGAGATCATCATGTACAGCCCTCAAA
>JAUPVN010000098.1 GCA_030917025.1 Patescibacteria group bacterium
AGTTATATTTACGCTTCCTTTAATTACGTATACAATGGGGTTATTTTTAATAATTATTAATGGTGTAATTATGGTTGTTCTAAGTTGGCTATATGGCCCATTGTCTATTAACTCTTTTTGGCAGGCGTTACTTGCGGGAACTATAGTTGGCTTGCTAAACTATATAATAAGCTTTGGGCTAGATAAAAAGGATAACATTGTAGAGAGGCGCACAGTATGAACAGTATTTACGATTACGTTACAATAGCAAGTGGAATAATTATGTCTATATTAATATTAATGCAAACACGTGGAGCGGGTTTGGGTGCTGGTTTTGGTGGTTCCGCCGAAATTAATACTGTTCGTAGAGGGTCAGACAAAACCCTATTTCAGCTTACAATTATTTTTGCAGTAATTTTTGTTTTTTCTATTATTCTTGGAATAGTGTTAGGATAATTTTTTCTGCGCCATATGAGTAAAATCTTTAGTAAAAACAGTTTTAAAAGACGTATAAAATCGTATAAAAATAGTTTTCTAGATTTTTTTGAAAATACTAATAAACAACTAGATAGACATATTTTTAGAAGAACACACAACCTACATGCTTCTAGGCGTTTTACAATTGGCTGGATGTCTTTAATGGTAGTAATAGCCATAGGCCTGTTTGTCCAAATAAGAGCAGCTAGCTCGGCGTATTTAGAGATAGTACCTGCTAACGGAGGTGTTTTTGTAGAGGGTTATGTTGGTAATGTTAAAAATATGAATCCACTTTATAGCTCTAACAGTGTAGATAATGCGCTTACAAAATTAATGTTTTCGTCGCTTTTAACATATAACGAAAAAAACGAGCTTATAGGAGATCTAGCAGAAAAATGGACTAGCGATGAAGTAGGCAAAGTGTATACTGTTACGCTTAGAAAGGATGCTAAATGGCATGATGGTGAAGCAGTAACTCCAGAGGACGTCGTGTATACATATAATTCTATTCAGAATGCCAAAGTGCAATCTCCATTAAGCAGCTCCTGGAAAGGCGTTAAAGTAGAAAGAACAGGCGATTGGGACGTAACGTTTACTCTGCCTAATTCATATAGCCCATTTCCTCATTTATTAACAAACGGCATTGTGCCAGAACACATCCTTAAAGATATAGACCCAAGCCAACTCAGGGGCAGCCGCTTTAATACTGCTTCACCGGTTGGTTCTGGGCCTTTTACTTTTAGATCTATAGACGTAGATAAGCAAGGCGATAACCAAACAGAGATTGTTCAATTAAGCAAAAACGATTCTTATTATAATAGTGTGCCAAAGCTAGATGGTTTTACAATTAAAACATTTAAAGACAAACAAGATATGCAGTCTGCATTAAACAGCAAAGACATTACAGGGGCGGCTTTTGTTGATCATCAAGATAATAACAAAGAAAACGAGTTTCTTTTTACTCAAACAAGTGGTTTATATGTGTTTATGAATAAGTCTAAACCACCGTTTGACTCACCCCAAATAAGAGAAGCTATTGCTCGTGCTACTAGCCCAGGTTTAGTGTCGTCAACCTTGCCTTACGCTACTTTACCAGTAAGGTCTCCACTATTAGTTGGACAGGTTGGTTATAGCAAAGATTACGTTCAAAAGGGTACAGATATAGAATTAGCCAACAAGCTATTAACAGAATCTGGTTGGGCATGGCAACAGGGCGAACCATATAGAAAAAAAGATGGTAAAGAGCTTACAGTCCAGCTTGTTTCAGAAAAATCAGAAGATTACGTAAAATTTGTAGAACAACTTCAAAAACAATGGGCAGCGGTAGGCGTTAAGGCAGAGGTTAGCCTAGAAGACCAAGATACAATTGCCGCAACTACCTTGGCCTCTAAAAAGTACGATGCACTGCTTTACGCAATAAATATTGGCCCAGACCCAGATGTTTATGTTTATTGGCATTCTTCCCAGGCTAAGCCAGATGCAAAGCCAGGGCTTAACTTTTCTTTGTATTCATCTAAACAAGCAGATGAAGCCTTAGAGGCGGGGCGCTCAAGAACAAACCCATCTTTACGAGCGGCCAAGTATAAGCCATTTTTAGCAGCTTGGCAAAAAGATGTACCAGCAATTGGTTTACACCAACCGGTTTTTAGTTATTCTACAAATATACCAGTTTACGGCTTACAAGAAAAAACAATTAATATACCATCAGATCATTTAAATAATGTAAACCAGTGGCAAATTAACACCAAAAAACAACCCCAAAATCAACAGTAACATTTTTATCGCTAAAGATTGCATATTAATTTATAATTAATATTGAAAAGTATACATATTGATGCGCGAGTGGCGGAACGGTAGACGCGCTAGTTTCAGAGACTAGTAAGAGCAATCTTGTGGAGGTTCAAATCCTCTCTCGCGCACCAAAATTACTTAAATAAATTGCTTTGCTTATGCTATAGTAAATTGTATAAAGAGGGTAAAAAATAAACTATGAGTAAAGTTGCACAATATTTACAAGAGCATGTAATTGGTGAGGTATTAACATCTTTAGATGCAAGAGAATATTTTTCTACAGATGGTAGTATTTTTAAGGTTATGCCACAAATTATTGTGTACCCTAGGGCAGAAAACGATGTACGTAAAATTGCGCGATTTTCTTGGCAACTTGCAGAGCGTGGCAGGCTTGTACCATTAACCGCAAGAGGCTCTGGTACAGATCAGGCTGGTAGCGCACTAGGCCAAGGTATAATGATTGTTTTTCCGGCTCATATGAACAAAATTTTGGCTTTAGATTCTAATAAAAACTATGTGTCTGTTCAACCAGGAATAAATTACGGCAAAGTGCAACAAACATTATTAACGCATGGGCAGTTTTTGCCACCGTTTCCATCGTCTATGGAATATTCTACCATTGGCGGTGCAGTAGCAAATAATGCTTCTGGCGAAAAATCGGTTAAATATGGTGCAACTAAAGACTACACAAAAATGTTAAGAGTTGTTTTAGCCAATGGCGAGGTAATTACAACTGGTAGGTTATCTAAAAAAGAACTAAGCCAAAAAAAAGGTTTACCAACTTTTGAGGGTGAGCTGTATAGATCTTTAGATAATATTTTTACAGATAATCAAGATCTTATAGAAAAATCTCAAATTAATGTTTCTAAAAATTCTGCAGGTTATAATTTGTGGGATGTTAAGGGTAACGATGGTTCGTTTGATTTAACTCCGCTTTTTGTTGGGTCTCAGGGTACTTTAGGAATAATTACAGAGATTGTTTTAGATACAGAGCAGTATAATCCTCAAAAAACCTTATTAGTAGCTAATTTTGACGATATTGTAAAAACTGGGCAGGCAGTAGAAGAATTACGTAAATTAAACCCAAGCGCTATAGAACTAGTAGATGTAAACTTATTAGATTTCTTACACGATCACAACCCCAATCAGCTTAAAGATGTTGTTAAAGAACCTTACCCAAAAATAATTCTTTTAATAGAATTTGATGATTCTTCTGCTCATAAGCAAAAAAAAGGCGTTAAAAAAGCACATAAAATTTTAGAAAATTACGCAACCGCTGTTGTTGCTACAAAAGATAGCAACGAACAAGAAGATTATTGGAAGATACGCCATAGTGCTGCAGCTGTTTTATGGCAAAATATTGGTAACAAAAAAGCTCTACCAGTAATAGAAGACGGAGTGGTCCCAGTAGAAAGATTTAGCGAATTTTTGCAAAAATTATACGAGCTTTTTGATAGCTTTAATTTAGATGTAGCTGTTTGGGGGCACGCGGGTGAAGGCAATTTACACATGCAACCGTTTTTTGATTTAAGCCAAGTGGGCGATAGGCAAAAAATATTTAAGCTTATGGACGCTTATTATGAAATGGTAATTGCATTTGGGGGTACTACTTGTGGCGAACACAACGACGGCAGATTACGTGCACCGTATCTTGTTAAGCTTTATGGTCAAGACCTGTACGATGTATTTAAAAAAATAAAACAAATTTGTGACCCTTACGGAACATTAAACCCAGGCGTAAAACTAGACGTAACAATGCAAGATATCCAACCGTTTGTTCGTACAGAATATTCTTTAGCACATTTGTATGATCATATGCCAAGAACATAAAATATGGATACATTACTTAATATTGGTGGTTATATAGGCTCTATCCTTTTAGTTGTATCATTTATGCTTGTCACTAGGGGTAAATGGAAACCTCAAAGCAAATATTATTTATTTGCTAATTTAATTGGGGCTACATTGCTTGCCATATACCAATTTTGGTTAGGAGCTTATGCGGGTGTGCTATTAAATGTAGTTTTTGCAAGTGTAGCTTTATGGGGTATCATTACTTATTGGCCATCTATAAAAAGTTCAAGTAAAAAGCGTAAAACTTGATTATACCAAAATAAATAAGTATCATAACTAAAAGTAGATAATGTTGTTATTTGCGCGAGTGGCGGAATGGTAGACGCGCTACCTTGAGGTGGTAGTGGGAGCAATCCTGTGGAGGTTCAAATCCTCTCTCGCGCACCACATTAAAATAGTGTATAATGTTTAAAGTTTGGGTGATTAGCTCAGTTGGCTAGAGCATCTCGTTTACACCGAGGGGGTCGGGGGTTCGA
>JAUPVN010000099.1 GCA_030917025.1 Patescibacteria group bacterium
CTTTACAAATCCTGTGTCTTCTAGCATTTCAAGATCGTATTTAGCTCTTTGCTGCAACCTTTGAGCTTCTAATAGTTTTCCGTTTTTTTCAAAATATTTTACTCTTTGCTCTAGCTCTTCTTTAATGTTAACCATAGCAAGTTTAAGTTTTTCTTTAGGAGTAACATAGTGCGAACTAGGGTAAATAGTGTAGTTTTCTAGAGACACTTCTACTTCTCCTGTAAGAGGGTTAATTCTTGTAATCCTGTCTACTTCATCTCCAAAAAATTCAAAACGATATGCAGTTTCTTCTCCGGCCGGTAAAACATCTACAACATCACCTCTTACCCTAAACGTACCTCTAGCAAAAGCAATGTCATTTCTGGTGTATTGTATATCTGTTAATTGGCGTAAAAACTTATCACGTACTCTTCGTTCGCCAACATTTACCTTTATGGCCATTGCCCCATAATCATCTACACTGCCAATACCATAAATACAACTTACACTCGCTACAATTATTACATCTCTTCTAGATAGCAAAGAGCTTGTGGCACTATGTCTTAATCTATCTATTTCTTCGTTGATTTGGCTATCTTTTTCTATGTAGGTATCGCTTCTGGCAATATACGCCTCTGGCTGATAGTAATCAAAATAACTAACAAAATACTGTACAGCATTGTTGGGAAAATATTGTTTAAATTCGCCATAAAGCTGGGCGGCAAGTGTTTTATTATGAGCTAAAATTAGCGTTGGCTTTTGAGTATTATTAATTAAATTTGCCATTGTAAAAGTCTTGCCAGACCCAGTTACACCCAGCAAAACTTGATTTTTCTGACCATCCTTTAAACGCGATTCAATTTCTTTAATTGCCTTTGGCTGATCACCTGTTGGCTTATATGTAGTATTTAGCTGAAAACTATTATTCATCCTAATACCTAGTATAGCAACCCAAACACCTTATACTAGTATATTACCCGCTAGCTTTACCACCACCATCATTTAAATACCACTGATATGCTATTTCTGAAGTATCTATATCTTTATACTGTTCATCTAATTTATCTGTAATTTTACTAACTAAACTAGTTGGGTCGTTATCGTACAAAACTAAATGTTTATGAGGTGCTTCTAGTAGTTCCATAAGCTCCTCTATAACATCTGCAGTACCACCACTACCCAAAAGTACACCACATATTGTGCCGTTTTCTAGAGCCGTTGTAAACTCGTGCAAAGTACCAAATCTACCACCAATAGTTATTACTGCGTCAGATGATTGAACAAGATATGCATCTCTACCTACATAATTTAAACCCGTAAAATTAACAAAATCATAAAATCCAATAGGTAAACGATACTTTAAGACATGCTCTTTTAAAGACGTAGCCGGAGAAAAACCAATACTCATACCAC
This sequence comes from Patescibacteria group bacterium, assembly GCA_030917025.1. Lineage (GTDB taxonomy): Bacteria > Patescibacteriota > Saccharimonadia > Saccharimonadales > CAIOMD01 > JAUPVN01. Next base: position 1,393 of record JAUPVN010000099.1, read on the forward strand.
CCTCTTTATGAGCGGCACGGGCGGCATGATAAGGCAAACCAATGGTCGCACCTGTAGTAATAATATGTCCTGCCCTTGCAATAGCAATCCCAACTTCTTCTGCTTCTTGTTTAGATTGACCAACTGTGTTGCCAGAAGCTGCACCAGATACACAAATAGAATATTTCATTTATAAATTACCTTTATTTAATGTTTTAAAAATTGTTTCTGGTGCCAATATGCTGTTATCTAACTGCAATAAAATTTGATGCTCAAGTGTTTTTTGGCCCATATACCTAATAAATAACTCGTTCCATAAGCTTTCCCTAAAATGAAATATAGCCCTTTCATTGTAAGGATAATTATTGCGATAGCTCATGGCCACGTCAATTAAATTAAATGTAACCGGTTTGCCGGAATGCATAATACCTACATAATCTAAATCACGCCACCAAGCTAAACTTGGATCAATCTCGTACATAACAGATTCGGCTTTTCGCCAATGTAGATCTTCTGGTTGCACATGTGGTTCAAATATTTCTGGGTGGTATTCTTGTTCTAATTTGCCAAAATATCGCTGTATTACTCTCCAATGAATATTTTGGCCAGCCATAATTGCAGCATTATATGGGTCGGCATTTAAAGTATCAATAAAAATCTTGGCAAAATTAGGTTTAACTTGTTGTAGCTTAAAGTAAGAACTATATAATCTAATCTCGTTAATGTAATGCACCAAAAGAGGCATAACGGTTATAGCTAAACCATCTTTAATTATATTATTAGTTGGGAGCATCAAAATAATTCCCATTTCTTTAACATGTGTAATACTATGTAGTTTTTTAGCTACAAAATTATTAGTAAATTTTATCCATTTTTCTGGGGGCAGTTGCAATATCTGTATATCTCTTGTTTCAAAATCTGTTGGCTTTAATGATTTATAATGATTATTAAATGTTTTAAGCCAAGATGAGCTTTCTGCAAACCGTAAAGCCCCAAAAATTTCATAAATATTCTCATTTTTTAACATGCTATCTACGCTTCTATAGCCAAGAATTTTCATTATATTTTTGGGCGGAGTTTTGCGTAAATAGCTTTTTGCTACACTTTTTTTAAGAACCCAGCACTTTTTATTTATATTTAAGGCTTCTACGGCATGTTTTATTTTTAATAAAAGCTCATCTACAGAATCTTTTTGTCTACTTCCAATAAATTTAGCTAAATTCTCATCATCTTTTTTAACACGAAATAATAGTTCGGCATAAAGCACTTTACCAGTTGTGTCTTTAGGGTCTAACTTAAGACCAGCAGTTTTTTGATAAACTTGGCCTATAATCTCTGCAGTTAATTTAACATCTACCCCGGGGCGGCCGCTAGCATCTTCTAGCTGTTTTATAGCCATACTAAACATAGGTTCAGTTGCCCCCAAAAGCTCAGATATCATTTTAGACATTATTTATATACTTACGTCCCACATTACTTATGCTTATATATTAACATAAAAAGGCTTAAAAAATATTATCATAAGTTTTTTACATCTAGAGGCATATCGTGAATATTTGCGTCTATATGTAAAATACCGGCTTTGGCACCAATTTTAGAAACTACGCTTGTAGAGTTTGCACTAGCATAAGTAACTGCCCACTCTAAATGCTCACCCGCTGCAATCATGGCCGTAAAACCGCTACTAAACGCGTCTCCTGCACCGGTTCTGTCAATCACGGGAACATCTTCATACATGCCGGCCGTAACAATATGCCATCTATCGGCCGCCACTGCACCATTGGGCCCATCTGTGGCAACTACATAATGCACGTCTTTGTTGGCAGTCCTCACTAAATCTTGCAGCGTTTCACCGGGGTATAATTGTTGCATTTCTTCTTTGTTCATAGATAATATTGTAAGTTGTGGAATGAGTTTTTTTAGTTGTTCTTTAGCTTTTAGCTCTCTTTTGCCTGGGTTCATTGCAATTTTTATATTATGGTGTTTTGCATAAGCAAAAACAGTTTCTAAAACCTCAAAATTGCCTTCCATAGATGTTAAAAAGATCCAATCTGGTTTAACATCATTAAAATCAGATTCTAATATTTGGTAATGAGAGCTCGCACCTCTATAAGATAAAATTGTTCTTTCACCATTTGGCGCCAATAATATACAGGAATATCCAGTACCGTAGTCTGTTGAGCATCCTACTAAGCTTGTGTCTACTGCGTCTTTGTGCAAATCTTCTAAAATTGCCTTACCCGCAATATCATCTCCAATTTTACCTAAATACATTGTATGTAAACCTTGGCGCGCAAAAGTTACAGCACCGTTAGTTGCTCCTCCACCAGTACTAAAAACAACCCCTTCAATCTCGTTTTTAGAGCCTAAAACAAATTCTTCTACCATTTCTCCGTTATCTTCTTTTTGGGGTGTAAATATTGCACCCTTTAAGAATACGTCTTGAACCGCCGCGCCAACTGTCAGTACTGTTGTATTGTCTCTGTGTTGATGAATGTTCATAGTACTCCTTTATATTTGTTCTTATGGGCGAGCTTTGCCAATAGAGTTATAACTATGTAATTTTGTTTCTACAACTGTTTGCACCGCTCCATAAACTTCTGGCATTAATTTTACAACTGCATATTCGTCTGGGTGTTCGTGCAAAACTTTTTCTAAAGTTTTTCTAAAAGCAATACGCATGTCACTATTAACATTTATTTTTGTTACGCCAGCAACAACCGCTTCTTCATAAAAATGAGAAGGGGTACCACTACCACCATGTAAACTTATATTAACTTCTTTTGGCAAAGATTTTCTAACTCTTTTTAGTAACTCTATATCTAACATTTTTGGAACAGGATAACTACCATGTAAGTTTCCAATAGCGGCCGCAAAAGTATCTATACCAGTTTCACCTACAAACTGTTTTGCACCGGCTGGTGTGCTAAAGGTTTTTTTAATGTCTTCGTAATCAAAATCTACTTTATGAACATTGCTACTCCCACCAAAATAGTGTGGTTCGCTTTCTACTATTGCCCCTGTAAAGGTTGCGTATGCAACAATTTCTTTAGTTGCATTTACAATTTCGTCATCTGTGGCACTATGATTTGCCTGGCTTACATCTATATGAATAAATTCAAACCCTGCATCTATACCTGCTTTAGCGTCATCTACTGTTGGGCAATGATCTAAATTGATATACATTTCTATGCCGTATTGAAACTTATAATTGTCTACCATGTCTCGAATGTTATCTAAGCCCATGGCGTCAACCTCACCTTGGCTAACTTCTACCATTACTGGTGCTTGCAAATTAAAAGCAGCCTTAGATATGGCAATTAATGTTTCTTGGTTATCTATATTAAACGCCCCAACGGCAAATTTTTCTTGCCTAGCGCGCTGCATTGTTTCTCTTGCTTTTGTGCAATTATTTCTTATTTGGGCAATTGTTAAACTCATATATTTAGCATAAGCTTTTTAAGTTAATTTGTCTATTTAGCAATCATCCATAAACCAATAATAGCTAATGCAATTTCTTTTTTACCTGCTATACCAAATCATTATATCTACGTGCTTTAATGTCGGCCAAGAGCTGTCAACAAACTATGTGCTGTAATGCTTATATGTTTTGCAGTCAAACCAAAATGTTCTAACAATTCTGGGGGGTTTCCGCTCTCACCGTAACAGTCTTTCATGCCCATACGGCGCATAGCCGTTGGGTGATGCTCGCTTAATAATTCTGCGACAGCTCCACCTAGCCCTCCAACAATTTGGGCTTCTTCTATGGTTATTACGGCACCTGTTTTTGTAACACTCTGTAGTATTGTTACTGCGTCTAATGGTTTTATTGTTGGTACATGAACAACTTCTGCAGAAATACCATCTTTATATAACATTTCGGCTGCTTTTAGAGCTTGGTACGTCATTGTACCTGTAGCAATTATTGTAATATCCTCTCCAGGTTCAAATACATAGGCTTTACCAATTTCAAACGGTGTTTTATCTGTTGTTAAAATTGGGCTAGCCTCTCGCGCTAAGCGCAAATAATTAGGCCGAGCGTCTTTTGCCATAGCAAGAGTAGCCTTTTCTGCCTCTACGTTATCGCACGGCACAATAACAACCATATTTGGCATTACGCGCATAATTGCTATATCTTCTAACATTTGGTGAGTGGCGCCGTCTGGGCCAGTGTACAAACCGGCATGAGAGCCAACAATTTTAACAGGTACATTATTAAGGCTTATTGTAGATTTAATTTGCTCCCAGTTACGCCCAGGGTTAAATGCTGCATAACTACTTGCAAAAGGTATTTTACCAGCTACAGCCAGCCCAGAAGCAACCGTAACTAGGTTTTGTTCGGCAATGCCCACCTCAAAGAATCTATCAGGAAATTCATTTTTAAATAAATGTACTTGAGTGCTTTCTGTTAAGTCTGCACATAAAGCTACTACGTTTTCGTCTAGTTCTCCGACTTTTTTAAGTCCAGTACCAAAACCTTTTCTAACAGGTGCATTTACGGCATCTTTAGCCAAATAATCTGTTAAATGCATATTACTCATGTTCGCTCCTAATTTTACCTTGTAGGGTTCTTAGCTCGTGCAGAGCCTCTTTAGCTTGCTCATGATTTGGTGGCATACCATGCCAAGCAAAATCGTATTCCATAAAATCTACACCCTTACCGGGAATAGTATGGGCAATGATCATTACCGGTTTTTCTACTATTGCTCTTGCCATAGCACATGTATCTATAAAAGACTCTATATTATTACCATCTGTTTCTAATACATACCAGCCAAAGGCTTCCCATTTAGCTTTTAAATCTTCTAGGGGCATAACCGACTCTGTGGGACCATCTATTTGAATGTTATTACGGTCTATTACTCCAATTATGTTATGCAAACCATGTCTTGGGGCCATCATAGCGGCCTCCCAAATGTTACCTTCGTCTAGCTCACCATCGCCCATTACAACATAAACCCAGCGGTGGTGTTGTTTATTAAGGCGCAAAGCAAGGGCTATACCAATAGCTTGGCTTAAGCCACAGCCCAAAGGCCCACTAGTACTTTCTAGCCCTGCAAGGCGTGTACGTTCTGGGTGGCCTTGCAAACGGCTACCAAGTTTACGCAAGGTAGAAAGTTCTTTTTTATCAAAATAGCCAGCCTCTGCCATGGCAGCGTATCTAACCGGTACACAGTGTCCGTTACTTAATATCAAATAATCACGCTCATCCCAATCTGGTTTTTTAGGATTATGCCGCAAAATATCAAAATAAAATGCCGTAAAAATATCTGCTAAACCCATTGGCCCGGCAGAATGCCCACTACCAGCATTTTCTAGCATTTTAATAATTTCTTTACGTATTACAACAGCCTTTTTTTCTAGCTCGCTAATTGTGTATTTTTTTGCTAACATAACATTCCTTTTATGCTAATACTATACCATAATAATATTATATAGTTATAGATAAATAAGGCTAAACATTTTAATTTAACTTAATTATTAACTAAATATGTAAGTTTAATGTATTCTTGGGTGGGATTTGGGGCTTTCTGGATGGCACTACCAACATTTACTACATCTATACCAGCATTAGCAATTTCTGCACAGTTTTGGCTATTTGCACCACCATCCCAACCAAATTCTAAGTAATTATTAAATACCTTACATTGATTTACTTTAACAAGCTGGCTTAAGTCTGCGGGTTTACCACCCTGATAGCCCAAATTACCACCAAAAATTAAAACATGTTGGAACTTTGGCAAGATATCTTGAACTGATTCTACAGTGGTTTCTGGCAACAATGCTAACCCAACCTTTATTTTATTATTTTTTAGTTTGCTTATTACTTCATTAATATCATCTTTACATTCTGCATGAACAATTACTAAATTTGGCTTCCAGCCTATTATTGTGTCTAAGGCGCTAAGCGGATGATTATACATAACATGAACATCTAATATTGCAGGCGAACTGATTTTTAACAGATTTTCTGGTGGCGATTTTGTTGGCGTAAATATGCCGTCCATGAAATCTATGTGTATACGTTTTGCAAAACTATTTAATAGTATTAGTTGTTTATTAAACGTTTCCTCGTCTGTGGCTGTTACCGTTGGGCTAATATATTTCATTCTTTTAATATTAATCTGTTATAACTTTAATATCAAAGTCAGTAAACAGGCCAGACCCCGTAATGCCAACCGTATTATTTATTATTGAGATCGGATGAGCA
>JAUPVN010000100.1 GCA_030917025.1 Patescibacteria group bacterium
ACTAGGTGGTTTAACAACTACAACCAAGCTACTTGTAGATATGTCTATATTTGGCTCTGTCTCTACCCAGTGGGCATATCCTAATGGGTGGGCACCTTTGCATTATATTGTTATAGAAGGTTTAGAAAAGTACGGTTATCATGAAGATGCTAAACGTATAGCGTTAAAATGGATCAAAACTAATACAGATTGGTATATAGATAATAGAGAATTTTTAGAGAAATATAATGTAGCAAAACCAAATAAGCTACCTAAAGATGGGGTATACCCAGCCCAAACTGGGTTTGGTTGGACTAATGGGGTTTACGAATATCTGTGTCAAAAATATATAGATACCAATAGCTAAAGTTGCCTATATTACAACTACTGGTGTGCCAATATCTAGCCAGTTATAAAACCATTCTGCATCAGCTTCTCGCATGTTTACGCAACCATGGCTTGCATTTTGGTTACCATAGTTTACGTACCACCACGTGCCGTGAATTGCGTGGCCTTCGTTTGTAAAATATGATTGCCATTTTACATTCTTAACTTCCCAACATTCTCCACCACCACAGCCTTTCATGTCGCTGATATCTTTTTTGCGCAAAATACTATATGTGCCATTAGGGGTTTCAAACCCTGGTTTACCGGTAGATACTGTTACTTCTTTTTGCACTTGGCCATTCTGGATAGCTTGAGTTTTGTAAGATTCTTTATTTACAAGTACCATTTTTTCAAAACCATCTAAAGTTTTTTGGTTACGAGCTACTGGTTGAGTTACTAGTTCTACCCTTGCAGGTTGTTTTTGAGCTACACTGCTAACCAAGGTTGCTTTAGAAGAATTTAAAGATTCTGTAGGCACATTAGTACCATCTGCGCCGTCTTGTGCAATTAGAGAAGAACCGTTAGGTAGAATTACGATAACTCTATCTTGAGTATTGCTATTAAAAGTTTTTATAAATGCATCTATAGTTTCGTTAATTATATTATTGTCTATACCAGTGGTGATTGTTTTATTTTCTGGGTTGGGAGTAATAACCAGCCAGCTTAGTTTTGCAGCAAAAGGTATATCTTTATAGCCTACTGTAGTGTTGCCAACAGAATAATTTGGTGCAATATAGGTATCTAGTTCTGCTTTGGCTTTTTCTGCCTCGGCAGTGGTAATTGGGGGTTGAGTAACTGATGTTTTTGCAGTAATTAAAATTGAGTTTTCGTTTAGTTTTATATTGCTTGCTTGCTTAGTAAGATCATTTATGTCTATAGCTGCGCCTTGTGCGCTTGGTTTTATAACTAATTGATTGTTTTCTATTATTACTTCTGCATTTTTAGATAATAGTTGAGCACCAACTTTTGAGTTAATATATTCTGCAAGTTTTTGATTGTCTATTTGTACAGATAGTGCTAGATCTATTTTTTGTTTTTTTGTTAAACCCAACTCTGCAAGCAATGGTCTTCTTTGTTTTATGGCATTTTGGATTGTTTGATCTATTTGGTAGTTAATACCTATATCTGTTGGGCTAGCCTCTACTGTTTGGTCGTTAATTTTTAGAGTAATTTTTTGCTGATCTATAGATTTTTGCAGACTTTCTTTAACTTTGCTTGCGCCCAATCCACCTACCCCTATGCCACCAATATATATATCGGAATCAATTAAGCTTGCTTGCTGCCTTTTAGATATGGTGCTGTTTGATTTATAAAACAAAATACCGGTAATGCTTGCAAGTAATAGTAGAGTTATTATTATAGAAAAAAATATAATTTTAGATTTTTTAGATTTTAAATTAAATATCTTTTTTATATGTTTTTGGTTATTAATATTTGGCGTAGTATCAGCGGGTTTTAGGGGCAAGCTGCTATCTAAATGAAAATCGTTATTACTATTAAATTCTTGAGTGCTAGTTTGATCTATATCATTAGTTTCTGAGCCTACTTTTTGTGTAGATTCTTCATCTACTTTAATTATTTGTTGACCTAGTTTACTAATTTGGGCTATATCGTTAATATCTGTAGTGGATTGCTGTATATCGTTATTTGCTTTAATATCGTCTTGGGCATCTTTTACTGGGTTTTGCTCTGGTTCTGCCGTATTATCTGTGTCTTTATTATTATTCATAATATTCCTAATGCTTATATTTAATCATAATTTGAACACTTTAGTAAGAGTGTAGTACCCCTTAACCAGATATAATATTAATATTAGATGTAATAATAATTTTTGAATCTTTAATTTACTGAATTTTTCTATACATTCTGATTGCTAGTGGTGCAAATACTGCAATAATACCTAAAGACCATAATATAGTTGCATAAATATAATGTTGACCATTTGGTACTCCACCAACCGCAAGATAACGCACGGCATTAACTACTTGTGTAACTGGTTGATTTTGGGCAAATCCTTGTAACCAAGATGGCATAGTAGCTACAGGCACAAAAACCGAGCTTGCAAACACTAATGGAAATACCCATAGAAAACCTGCAACTTGTACAGTTTCGCTGTCTTTTAGCCACATGCCAATATTAGCACTTACCCAACTGAACGAATAAGCAAACAATAGCACTAGTAACATTGCTGCAAAAAACTTTGCATAACCTTGCTCAATTCTAAAACCCAATATTATACCGACAATGGTTATTAAGGCTATAACAAAAACATTTCTTGCAGAGTCTGCAAATGTACGACCAGCTAAGACCGCAGAGCGAGTGATCGGTAAGCTTCTTAGCCTATCTATTACTCCCTTATTAAGATCTTCTGCTAAACCTACACCTGTTTGTATAGACCCAAATAAGGCAATTTGAGCCATAATACCGGGTAACAAAAAGAATATATATTTTTCTTCACTTGTACCGGCAACTGCCCCTCCAAATACAAAATTAAATAATAGTAAAAATATTATAGGTTGGGCACTACTAAATATGAGTAATTGAGGCACCCTAAAGTTTCTTTTAACGTTTCTTTTAGCTAAGACATAGGTGTCGCTAATTGCATTAACAGATTTATTAAGCATTATGATTTCTCTCTGCTGTTAAAGACATAAACACGTCATCAAGACTAGGGCGATGTAAGCTTAATTCTTCTGGTTTAATTTTAATATCATGTAGAATTTGAGCAACTAATAATATATCATCACTACCATTTTTTGTTTTAATTTGTAACCTTCTGGTAAGTTCGTCTATAGTAATTGTTTTGTTAAGTTTTTGAGTGAGTGATTTTTGGGCTAATATAAGCTGGTTCTGTTTAACAATAACCTCTATGATGTCGACGCCTAGGCTACTTTTTAATGAACCAGATGTACCCTTGGCGATTACTTTGCCATGGTTAAGTACATACATTTTGTCTGCTAAGGCATCAGCTTCTTCTAGATATTGAGTTGTTAAGAGTATACTTACACCTTTTGTTACTAAATCTTGAATTATACTCCATAGTTGCAATCTAGTACGTGGATCTAAACCTGTTGTTGGCTCATCTAAAAATAATACTTTTGGCGTAGAAACTAAACTAGCACCCAAGTCTAAACGGCGGCGCATACCTCCAGAGTAAGTTTTTGTTTGCCTATCTGCAGCATCCTCTAGGCCAAGTTGCTGTAACAATTCATTGGAACGCTTTTTAATTTCTTTCTTGGGCATGTGATAAAGCCTACCAACCATTTCTAAAGTTTCTCTACCGGTGAGATAATCGTCTACAGCTGCATATTGGCCTGCTAAGCCAATAATGTTTCTTACTTGGTTTGGGTGCCTGTGAACATCTATACCATCTATTAAAACTTTACCTTGCGTTGGCTCTAGCAAGCTAGACATGATTTTTATAAGAGTAGTTTTACCTGATCCATTAGGGCCTAGTAGGCCGGTGACTTTACCGTAGTCTGCTTTAAGAGAAACCCCGTCTAGGGCTTTAGTTGTACCAAAATGCTTTATTACTGATTCAGCATGAATAGAATATTGGTTTGCCATTAGTATTATTGTACATTAATTAATCTATATTAAATATAAATATCATATAATCATATTTCATGAGAAGTTAATATCATTAGTTATTTTGGATAGTCGACATATTTATAGCGATTATGTATACTTGAAAAGTCATTAAAAAAATAACAGGAATAAATATATGAAATTAAAGAATGTTTTATTTGTCTTTACAATATTACTTGCGAATTTGGCAATATTCGTGCCTTTGTCTGGCGTAGATGCACTACAAGGAGAAGGCAACCCAGATAGTTCATCTTTAGAAATGCAGGCAGAACAAAAGCGCGAAGAAGCTAAAAAAAATGCCGAACAAGCTAAAGAAGATGCTCAAAGATTAGCTGAACAAAAAAGAGAAGAAGCTAAACAGCTTGCAGAACAAAAGCGCGAAGAAGCTAAAAAACAGGCAGAATCTGCTTTAGAGCAAAAAAAAGTAGAGTTTAAGGCTAAAACAGTAGAACAAAAGCAAAAAGCCTGTGAATCAGTTTCTGATAGATTAAATAGTAGTTTAGATAATGGTTCTTCAGTTGCAAGTAAGTTAAAATCTGGTTTTGATACTCATTTTACTAATATTGAAAATTTTTACATTAAAATGGGGTTAGTTTCGGTTAATCACGATGCTTTGCTAGAGCAGGCGCAGTTAGCTGGCACCAATGCCCAGGCATCTGTAGATGCTTTAGATTCATTTAAGTTTAAAGTAGACTGTTCTAACGTAGAAACATCAACCTCTAATGTTGCGGCCTTTAAAGAAGCCATGAATAAAGCCAGAACTGATTTGAATTCTTATAGAGTTGCGGTAAAGGCATTTTTAAATGATGTAAAAATAGCTGCAGAGTCTGCAGAGAAAGCTGTACAGCAATAATGAATAACAAAAGAGGCTTTTCGCCAGTTTATATTGTATTAGCAATAGTTGCAGTTGTTTTTATAAGTGGTGTTGGATATGTAGTATATAGTTCTAATAAAGATGTTAAAACAGAAATTAGCACAACTCCAGACGATTCTTCTTTATCTGTTCCACCAATTAATAACTCTAACGATTTAAATACCGTTAACGGCAGTTTAGATGGGGCCGATATAGATGGAAGTTTAAATAGCACTCAAATAGAGAAAGATCTGAATTCAATGTTATAATAATTTATAATTATTATTAAATTAAATATAACTAATTAACAAAAATATACATGCAGCGAACATAATAATAAATGCTAGCCATACAAATAGTGTAACTATAATTTTATTTTTGTATTCTCCCATTATATCTGATCTGCTACCTATTCTTGCAATAAGTAATAACAAGGGTACTGCAGCAATTGCGTTAAAAACGGCCGTAAAAACTAATGCTCTAATTGGGTCTATGCCAATAAAGTTAAAAGACAGCCCTATAACTGTGGCAATTAGTATAACTACGTAAAAGCCAGTTGCCTTTTTGTATTTTCTGTACAAACCTTCGCGCCAGCCAAAAACCTCACTTATTGCATATGCAGAAGAACCAGCTAGCACCGGTACGGCAAGCAGCCCTACCCCAATAATTCCTACAGAAAATAATACTTTTGCCCAAAAACCTGCGTTATTTGTGCCGGCAAGTAGCGGTTCAAAGGCTTTAGCGGCGTCTGCTGCCGAGTTAATTTCTGTTATTCCGTGTGCATTTAATGCAGAAGCACAAGCCACCACAATAAACCATGCTCCTAATAGTGCTATTGTCATGCCGGCAAAATTATCTAGCTTTATTTTTCTCATAAAATGTTTGGTAATTTTGGGTTGCTTTAAACCATTAATTGCTACCCTTTTATGCAGTATTTCTTCTTCTACTGTTTCTGATGTGTCCCAAAAAAATAAATATGGCGATATAGTTGTGCCCAACATTGCAACAAGCATGTAAAGTTCTGCATTACCAAGATTAAAATTAAAAGTAAAAGTAGCTTTTATAGCCTCTAGCCAATCTACCCCAATTATTATTGCCGTTAGTGGGTAAGCTAGTAAAACTACTGCTAACCATTTTAATATTTTTGCATAAGTACGGTATTTAACAAACAGTTGCAGAGCTATAACAATAACTGTAAAAGCTATTGCTAAAAATGTATAAGAAAATGGAACCAAAAGCTGTGCCGTAGATGCCATAGCGCCTATGTCTGCACCAATATTTATAACATTTGCAACTACTACAAGCCCAACTACTGCGTAGAGTAGTTTAGCGCTGTAATGATCTTTAATTATTGCGGCTAAGCCCTTACCTGTTACAGCACCAATATTTGCGCATGTTTGCTGTACCGCTAAAAGCAGAGGATATTTTATAGGAAAAATCCAAAGTAAGCCAAAACCAAACATTGCTCCTGCCTGAGAATATGTAGCTACTCCAGAAGGGTCATCATCTGCCGCTCCTGTTACTAACCCTGGTCCTAATATGCGAACAGCTCTGTTATATTTTTTATAGTTCAAAAAACTTTTGGCAATAGATAATGCTCTTTTTTCTGATTTGTTTATTTCTTGGGTGATTTTATTAGTAGATTTTTTAGCCATTATTTATAACCAATTTATACTTATTATAGCATAAACGTTATTAATTGTAATTTATACAATAATTACTGTTTAAATTTATAAATCTTTTAGTACTAATTGGCGCGGTACCAGATTTGGCCAATTTTGGTGTCTTTAACTTCTATGCCCTGTTCTAATAATAGGTTGCGTAAGTTGTCTGATTCTTGCCAATCATTATTATCACGAGCATTTTTTCTTTTAGCTAAAATTTGTTTTTGATCATTATTGATGTCTTTAGATAGTACTTCTAAACCAAGTGAGCTTTGTATGTGTTCTAAAAACTTTGTAAAATCATTTACTGTTTGTTCTGTTACGCCGTTTACTTCTGCATAATTTAGGGATTTTTCTGCTTCTACTAAAGCTGTTGGTGTATCTAAATCGTTACTTAAAGCATTAGTTATTTTTGTAATAGCATTAATATATTGGCCATTGTAGTCTAAATTACTTACTGTAATCTGCCACCTTAGGCATGCAATATTGGCCCAATTAGCTAATCTGTTTTTTGCAGATTGTAAATTATCCCAAGAAAAGTTAGATTCTGTGCGGTAATGGCTCTGTAGTAGTAACATTCTAAAATCGTTTGCGCTATAACCTTTATTATAAATATCGTTTAAGGTATAGCCATTATTTAAACTTTTACTTATTTTTGTGCCATTGCTTAACATATGATTGTTGTGAAGCCAATAATTTGCAAACGGGGCATCGTTAGCGCATTCGCTCTGAGCTATTTCGTTAGTATGGTGAACGGCTATATGGTCTATCCCCCCAGCGTGAATATCTATTGTGGGGCCTAGTTTTGCTAACGCCATTGCAGAACATTCTAAATGCCAGCCGGGGAAACCGACCCCCCAAGGGCTTTGCCACTGCATATCTCGTTTTTCATCTTTTGGGCTAAATTTCCAAAGTGCAAAATCGCTAGGGTTAAGCTTTTGTACGTTATATTCTACGCGGGCGCCCTTTTTAATAGCATCTAAGTCTAAATGAGCAAAATCTGCATATCGGCTAAATTTGCTTGTATCAAAATATACACCGTCATCTATAACGTATGTGTAGCCTTTTTGTTCTAGCACGGTAACTAAGGTAATTTGCTCTTCTATAAAATCTG
>JAUPVN010000101.1 GCA_030917025.1 Patescibacteria group bacterium
TGTAAATACAGATAACGTAACTTCAACTTATGGTGATACTATAGCCACTACCGCAGGTCCTCAAGCAGAAGAACAAAATACTCTAAATTTTGCCGCAAAAGCAGCCCTAACAACACAAGCTTCGCTCTATACAATTGGGCTTAATTTTATTGCTACAGGCACATATTAAGTAAAGCGGTACGCAATGCTTACTGCTATAGTAGTTGTATGGCAAGAAAAAGTATAAGCATATTATCTTTATGTATAATTTTAGTTATATTTATTAGCGTATTTATAACTAGTATTACTGCAATTGGCCAAACTATTTTGCCTTCACGTAGTTTAAAAATTGATAGTTCGGCTGCTGGTGCAACCAACGTTCAATATAATATTGGGTTTGACGTATCAGATCAGTCAGAAATTATTGGTTCTGTTAAAGTTACATTTTGTGCTAATTCGCCGTTTATTAATACCTTTTGTGAACCGATAAATGGTTTTGATTTACAAAATGCTCTATTTTTGAGCCAATCTGGCCCTAATGATTTTGGATTTTATTCTAGTCCCACAACCAATTCTGTAATATTATCTCGCCCCGCAACCGCAATAGGAAGTCAATCTATTGGATTAACATTGTCTGGGGTTACCAACCCATCAAACAAAGGTACATATTTTGGCCGTATACAAACCTTTAGCTCGCAAGATGCAAATGGGCCTACTTTAAATTCGGGCGGTGTTACTTTTGCTATTGTTTCTCCAATAGCTTTGAATACCGTTGTGCCCCCATACCTTTATTTGTGTGTAGGTATTGTAGTCTCGGGGTTAGACTGTAATAATTCTGTTGGTAATTTTATTGATTTGGGAGAGCTTTCTAGCAATAAAACCAGTACAGGTACTTCTCAATTTATTGTTGCAACAAATGCAGGTTCTGGTTTTAATGTTGCAATCAAGGGATCTGCGCCTTCGGCTGGAAGCAATATAATTAATGCGTTGCAACAAAGACAGTACTCACAATTTGGGTTAAGCCAATTTGGTATTAATTTAAGAAAAAATACTATACCAAATATTGGAGAAGAACCGGTTGGGGCTGGGTCTGGTGTCATAAACCAAGATTATGGTTTTTTAAACGAGTTTATATTTAATAGTGGTGACTACATTGTATATAGTAATGATGCAACTTTAGATAGAAAATTCACCGTTTCGTATATTGTTAACGTTTCGCGTAACCAGCGCCCCGGAGTATATAGTGCTACGTATTTGTATACAGCTATTGCAATGCTGTAGGAATATTGTTTATGATTTGATATTATCTATATAATGGGTAAATAAAATAAGTGAGGGTTTAATGAGAACAAAAATAATTAGTAGTTTTGTTGTAACAGTATTAGCTGTATTGTTTATTACTGTAAGTGGAGCTTTAGCACAAGAACAAACAAGTTCGGGTTTTAGGATATCTCCTGTTATAGTTGAAAAAACTGTTGATGCCGGTAGTTCTGCGGAAGCAGAAATAAGTATATATAACCCAACTGCTGTTCAAGTTACGGCAAAAATAGTTGCTAATGATTTTGAATCTTCTATTGACGAAAGTGGGCAACCAAGAATTATATTTGATACAGATAAAAATGCAACAGCTAATAGTTTTAAGGCGTTAGTAGGTGATCTTGGTAGTGTAGATATTCCAGCTAATTCTTATGTAAAAGTACCAATATTAATTACAGTGCCTCAAAATTCGTCTCCAGGTGGGTATTATGGGGTAGTTAGGGTAGAATCTGTTACTAACAGTAGTGATTCTAGTAATGTAAATTTAAATGCTAGTGTGGGTACTATTTTTATGGTTACTGTGCCCGGTGCTATAAATGAGTCTCTTAGTATTACAGAGTTTACGGCCGCTAAAGATGGGTCTAACGGCCGTTTCTTTATAGGAGGTGGAGATAAAATACAAATAGTTACACGATTAACAAACAATGGTAATATCCATGTTAAACCTTTTGGCCGTATACAAATATTAGATAGTAAAGGTAATAGCGTTGAACAATTTGAATTTAATGATCGAGAGCCCAAGGCTAACGTTTTACCCAATAGTACCAGAAAATTTGTTAATGATTTAGAATATAGTAATTTTTTTGGTAAATATACAATATCTGCTAACTTAGGTTACGGTAATGATGGCAACTTATTAACTGCTAATAATACTTTTTGGGTTGTGCCTTTGTGGCTTGTTATTGTAGCTGGTGCTTTGTTGATTGTACTTATTGTAATTGCAATATTAATTTTTAAAGCTTTAAGTAAGCGCAAAAATCATAAAATTAAGCACCGTCGTTAATCTGAAATGTTATTTTAAAGTTAAAAATATTGGGGTGGTGGTAATATAAAGAATTTAAAAATGCAAAAGCAATTAAATTTTACAAACGGGCTTTGGATAATTGGCATTTTTTGTTTAATATTTTTTGTTTTTGGGTTGCCTAAAGTTAATGCTCAGTTTGAAAATCCTCAAACTGGCGGTATTGGTTTGCAGGGTCAAATTAGTGCTCCAGCGCCAACAAGTTCGCCTACAATTTCTACGCCAACAAGTGGTCAAGTATTAACTAATATTCCCCAAGAAGTTAGAGGTTTATGCACCAGCGGCTTATTGGTAAAATTATTTAAGAATAATGTTTTTAGCGGCTCAGCAATCTGCCAAAACGGGAGCTATAGTATATTAGTTGATTTATTTACTGGGGCAAATGAGCTAGTAGCTCGTCATTATGATGATCTAGATCAAGCTGGTCCAGATTCTAATATAGTATCTGTAATTTTTAATGATTCATCTCGTAGAGTTGGTATAACAGAGCGTATCATTATGACTTCTGTTTTTGCTAGAAGAGGAACCAACCCGGGGCAAGAGTTATTTTGGCCATTAACAATAAGTGGAGGTAAAGCACCCTATGCTGTTTCTGTTGACTGGGGAGAGGGTGGTATAAATGATGTTTATGTTGTTCCAACTCCGGGAGAATTTAAGATAAAGCATGCTTATAAACAAGCTGGTATATACAGAGTCTTAATTAAAGCAACGGATTCGGAGGGTAATATAGGTTTTTTACAGATTACTGTAGTTGTGAATGGCGAAACAACCATAGATCAATCTACTAACGTAAGTAATAGTAATGTTTGCGCCGATACAAAAGATTATTTATGGCAATCTATAGTTATAATTATTCCACTTATGCTCTTATCTTTTTATTTAGGCAAAAATTATTCTGTTTCTAGAATTAAGCACAAATTGTCTCGTGGCGAGCATCCTTTTGAGTAGGTTTGGTACAATAGTAACGTGAAGACAGTTTTTGTTGGTTTAAGTGGCGGTGTAGATAGCTCTGTTGCGGCTTTAAGAATGAAGCGGCAGGGCTTTAATGTGGTTGGTGCATATATGAAAAATTGGAGTAAAGACTTGCCGGGTTTTAGCTGCCCATGGAAACAAGATTATATGGATGCTAAGCGAATTTCTGTTCAGCTTGGGATAGATTTTGTTATGTTTGATTTTGAGAAGCAGTATTTTGATAAAGTTGTTAAATATATGATAGAAGAATATAAAATTGGCCGTACACCCAACCCAGACATTATGTGTAATCAAGAAATAAAATTTAAGATTTTTCTTGAAACTGCATTAGAAAATGGTGCCGATGCAATTGCAACTGGTCATTATGCACGTTCTATAAACGGAGAACTGTATACGGGCATAGATAGTTCAAAAGATCAGAGTTATTTTTTATATAGAGCACCGCATAGTGCATTATTAAAAACTTATTTTCCTCTGGGAGAAAGTACTAAAAAACAGGTAAAGGCAGAAGCTAAAAAATTTGGTTTAATTACTGCAAATAAAAAAGAAAGCATGGGAATATGTTTTGTAGGAAAAGTAGGCATTAAAGAGTTTTTAAAGCAATATGTTGTGTCTCAACCGGGGCCAATAATTGATCAATTTGGTATAACAATTGGAGAACATGATGGAGCTATATTTTATACAATTGGTCAGCGTCATGGCCTTGGTGTTGGCGGTGGCTTGCCAATGTATGTTGTATCTAAGGATATGCAAAAAAATATTGTTTATGTAACATCTCAAATAGACGACGATAAGCTTTGGCAATCTAGTGTTAAATTAGTTAGCCCATATTGGATAAAAGAGCCTCCCGTTGGTAATAAGACTTATAAGGTGCGTAGCAGATATCGTGCTCCGCTTGTTTCTGCAAAATTAAATGAGTCTATGCAAATAATTAATTTTATAGACCCAGTTAGGGCTGTTACTCCGGGTCAATCAATCGTGGTATACGATGAAGAAAAAGTACTTGGTGGAGCTATTGTAACTTAGGCGCTATCGCTTAACAGTAGCGTTAGTTTTGTGATACTATATTGTATATGCTTGAAAAATTTAGAACCAAAAAAAATAAAGATCAGCCCCAAAGGCAAGAGAATAACGATAAGTTAATGATTGGTCTAGATATTGGTACAGAATATGTTAAAGCATTAATTGCTCGCGTAGATGATAATAATGAACTAGAAATAATTGGTGTAGGAAAAGCACATCAAAGCCAAACAGATATGCAAGCAGGTGCAATTGCAGATATTGCTGCAGTGGTTGCAAATTGTGATCAGGCTTTATCGCAGGCAGAGCACCAGGCTGGTGTTAGTGGACGTAGCGCAGTTGTGGGTATAGCTGGAGAACTAGTAAAAGGCTCTACTTTAAACGTTAGGGTTACTAGAAAAGACCCACAAAAAGAAATAGACGTATCGGAAATTGATCAGATATTTAGCTTAGTCCAAGAACGTGCTCACGAAAAGGCTAAAAAACAGCTATCCCTTGAAACGGGTGGTAAAGATATCGCCCTAAAGCTTGTTAACAGTGCTTTAATTTCTATAGAAATAGATGGTTACATGGTAACTAACCCAATAGGATTTACCGGAAAAGACGTTCATGTTCAACTTTATACAGCTTTTGCCCCAATGGTACATATTGGTGCAATAGAACGAGTTGCTGATCAGCTTGATTTAGACTTGCTAACTGTTGCTGCCGAGCCTTTTGCTGTGGCTAGATCGGTTATTGGTGATGACCCAAATGCAGATATTAGCGCAATACTAATAGACGTTGGGGGTGGCACAACTGATATTGCAGTAGTAAACGAGGGTGGAGTAGAGGGTACTATTATGTTTGGTATAGGTGGCAGAAGTTATACAAAATCTGTGGAACGTGACTTTTCTTTTGGATACGAACAGGCAGAGGCACTAAAGCTTAGTTTAGATGGTGGCTCATTATCACCCGCAAAGAAAAAACAAGTAGAACAGGCATTGTCTAAAACACTGATGGTTTGGATGAGTGGCGTAAGCCTAGCTTTAGAAGAATTTAGTAATCTAGATCATTTGCCCAACAGAATATTGTTATGTGGGGGTGGATCAAGCCTTAAACTTATTCAAGATGAACTAGAGCACGCCGATTGGTATAAAGAATTGCCTTTTAGTAAAAAACCTAAGATACAATTTATTATGCCGAGCCAAGTTAGTGGTATAACAGATGCAACCGATCTAGTAAAAGATCATACATTAATAACCGCAATGGGGTTATTAAGAGTAGGAATGGATACCGTGCTACAATTTGAGTCAGACGCCGAAACCATAAAAGGGCGCTTTAATAGGTTATTAAAAATATGAAAAAAGATGTAATTTACATAGAGGCAGATGACGAGATTGCGGTAGTAGCAGATAAGCTTGTAGCCAGTAAATCTAAGGTGGTTGCTTTAGTTTTGCCAAAAAGATGTACCATGTTACATAGTTCGGTTAACATGAAGATTCTTAATAAAGCTGCCGCTAATGCTAACAAAAGTATTGTACTAATTAGCACCGAACAAGCTTTATTACCTATAGCAGGTGCTGCTGGTATGTATGTAGCAAAAAGTTTGCAATCAAAACCATCTGTTCCAGAGCTAGCCGCGACCATCAAAGATGATAAAGAAGATTTAACCCAGCCTATCCCGTTAGATACGCAAGATCCCGTGATAGATGCAACAAAACCCGTTGGTGAGCTAGCTAATGCAGACACTAAAGATAATAAAGCCTTAGCTGCTGTAGCTGTTAATAATTCTTCAAACGATAGTGTAATTAAAAAAACATCAAAAAAGAAGAAAAAGATGTCTGTTCCTAACTTTGATACTTTTAGGAAAAAATTATTTTTAGGTATTGGAATATTTATTTTGGTTTTAGGGCTATTATATTTAGCCATATATGTTCTACCAAAATCTACAGTTGCAATTACAGTACAGCAAAATGATATTCCTGTTGCCGTAAGCATAAAAGCTGGCCCAAAATTGCAAACAAATGTAGATGAAAAAACTTTTGAGCTTACTACTAAAACAGTTACAAAAAATGAATCTAAACAAGGCCCGGCTACTGGTGAAAAGAACAAGGGCGCCAAAGCTAGCGGTAAGGTAACAATTTATAACTGCAGTAAA
>JAUPVN010000004.1 GCA_030917025.1 Patescibacteria group bacterium
AATTAAGGCAAGCCCCACTGTAATAATCTATGGCATAAATTATAGTTTTTGGTACACTGTTGTAATGAGAGAAATTGAAGTAAAGGCAAGAGTTAGCAATATCAAAATATTAATTGATACTGCAAGTAAAATGGGTATCTATTTTGGTAAAACCATTATTCAAGAGGATACAATATTTGAGCCAGACATACCCAAAGAAGATCCTAATTGGAATATCTTTCGTATCAGAAAACAGGATGATAAATTTTTATTAAATATGAAACACAAAGCTTCTCAAAGTTCACAAGACAATCATGAGCTAGAAAGTTTAATTGATAATTCTGCAGAAGTTGCGCATATGCTTGATAGGTTAGGTTATTCATTTGGAGTTAATATTCGTAAAAAAAGACGTATTGCAAAATATAACAATCTAGAAATATGTTTAGATGAAGTTTATAAGTTGGGTAACTTTATAGAAATTGAGATGTTATGCAAAAATGAAGTTAATGTAGCAGATGTGCAATTACAACTTTGGGATGTTTTACTTAAGCTTGGTATAAAGCCTAAGGATAGAGTATATAAAGGCTACGATACTTTGATGCATGAATATTTATCTTCAAAATAAATTTGCGAAAATAATTGTTCATTGACATAAGAGTTAACCATTTTTATAAGTACTTACTAAATAATTGATATTTGTTACAATTAATATATGACCAATGCCCAAATTATTGATAAAACAAAAAATCATTTAGAGAAAAAATTTAAAGATGAAAACACTGGGCACGATTGGTGGCATATGTATAGAGTTTGGCAACTATCTAAACGTATTGCTAAAACAGAGCCAAGCGCTGATATGTTTGTAGTTGAGTTAGGCGCATTGTTGCATGATGTTGCAGACTGGAAATTTAATGACGGTGATTTAGAAGCGGGCCCAAAGGTTGCTAGAGAATGGCTGGGTAGCTTGCAAGTTAAGGATGAGATTATTTTAATGGTAGAAGATATTATTAGGAACGTGTCTTTTAAGGGAGCTAATGTTAAACAAAATATGAAATCTATAGAAGGCAAAATAGTAAGCGATGCCGATAAGCTAGATGCTATTGGTGCAATTGGCATAGCCAGAACCTTTGCTTATGGTGGAGCAAACGGAACGCCAATATATGACCCAAATATAGAGCCAGTTAAACACAAGACTTTTGAAGAATATAAAAATAGTAAAACTCATACAGTCAATCATTTTTACGAAAAATTATTGCTTATAAAAGACAAATTATATACACAAACAGCAAAAGATATTGCTAAGCACAGACATGATATTATGAAAAACTACCTAGATGAATTTTATAAAGAATGGGATGTTAAATTATAAATATTTTGGTAATAAATTATGAAGCAGATATATATTTTAAGACACGCACAAACAAATAGTGCAGGTGAGTTAACAGAATCTGGTAAGAACGTAGCAATTATATTGGCAAAAAAATTACCTGTGTTTGATGTAGTTGTGAGTTCTCCGCATCAAAGAGCAATACAAACAGCGCAACTATTAACGGGCAAAATGCCAAAAACCGATGAAAGGGCATCTTTTTACATGGCCGCTCAGCAAAACAGTGATGCTATAAACAGTTTAGCCAAACAAAAGAAAATTACATTTTTTGAGGCAGTGCAAATTTTTGATAATAAAGATATCTTAAAAGGTATGTATAGTCAGGCCAACAAACTGTATGAATTTATTAACGAGCTTTTGGATCAAAATGGCAAAAATGCTTTAATAATATCGCATGATTTTACTATTTGTCCAACACTGCAAAAATGGGGGCGCTCGCTTGTGTCTTTAGAAAACTTAAATGGTGCTATTATTTATGATAAAGATAGATATATAAATTATCCTAGGCATTAGCTAACAGAGTAAATATTTGTTATAATATAAATAATAAAGTATAAAGGAACAATATGTCTGGACATTCTAAATGGTCTACAATTAAACGCCAAAAAGGCCTTGCAGATGCTAAGCGTGGGGCGGTTTTTACTAGATTGGGTAACCTAATTGCGGTTGCTGCAAAATCTGGTGGAGACCCAGATATGAACCCAAGCCTTGCTATGGCTATAGAAAAGGCTAAGGCGGCTAATATGCCCATGAGCAATATAGAGCGAGCCATTGCTAGAGTTACAGATAAGAGCGCCGCCCAATTAAACGAGGTAATGTACGAGGGATACGGCCCTGGCGGTGTGGGAATTTTAGTAGAATGTGCTACAGATAATATTAACAGAACTTACCCAGAGGTTAAGAACGCTTTTAATAAAAAAGGTGGTAACATTGCAGAAAGTGGTGCAGTAGCCTTTTTGTTTAGTAAAAAAGGCAGTATTAGGGTAAAAGCCTCGGGTGATGATGCAATTTTAACAATTTTAGATGCAGGAGCTTTAGATGCAGAAGAACAAGATGGTGAAATTGCGGTTTATACAGACCCAAAAGAGCTTGCTAAAGTAAAAGAAGCAATTAAAAATGCCGGCTTAGATGTAACTGAGGCTGAATTAACGTTTGTGCCTAATAATACTATAGAGATTACAGATGCAGAAGTTGCTCGTAAGGTTATGAACTTAATGGATGCACTTGATGAGCTAGATGATGTGGTGGCTACTCATACTAATTTTGATATTGCAGACGGTGTAGAGGTATAAACTGAACTCGCACAAAATCCCTGTCTCGTCTGGATTGCCCAGGCCGGCTAATACCAATTTTTCTGTCGGCAATGTATCATCTAATACCTTTTCGCCAGATAAAATTGATCTTAACTCGGCCAAATCTAATCCAGAACGAGCCGAGGTTTTGCGCAAGTCCAGTGCTTTGACCGTATTGGGCATAGACCCAGGTACGGGGATTGTTGGTTTTGGTGTAATATCTTATATAAAAGGTAACCCTAAATTATTAGACGGTGGTGTAATTAGAACACCCGCACATCAGGCAGATGAACTACGTTTATTAACAATTTATAATAGTATTAGTGAAATTATTGCCCAGCATAACCCAGATGTAATGGCTGTAGAAAAGTTATTTTTTGCACGAAATGTTACAACGGCCATGAGCGTAAGCCAGGCAAGGGGCGTAATTTTGCTTGCAGCAACAATTAAAGGCGTGCCAATAGCAGAATATACGCCCTTGCAAATTAAACAAGCATTAACTGGCTACGGTAGAGCAGATAAAAATCAGATACAAGAAATGGTTAAAATAATGTTACGTTTAACCCAAATACCTAAGCCAGATGATTGCGCAGACGCTTTGGCTGCCGCTCTAACCCATGTGCAGACACTACACATACCTCCTAAAGTGTTACAATAGATAATATGATTGCTACACTTAAGGGTAATATAAGTGAATTATCTACTAACTTAGTTGTTATAGATGTTAACGGTGTTGGTTATGGGGTTTTAGTAACAACAGAAGACCATGGCCGTTTAAGTATTGGCAAAGAATATAAGCTGTATATTTATGAGCACATACGCGAGCAATCTTATGATTTATTTGGTTTTTCTACTATAGATACAAAAAAATTGTTTGAGCAACTACTTAGCGTAAATGGTGTGGGCCCAAAAATGGCATTAAATATTTTAAGCATTGGTAGTACAAATGCTGTTAGGGTAGCTATTGCTTCTGGCGATGCTAAATACATTACTGGAGCTAACGGGGTTGGCAAGCGCGTAGCCGAACGTGTAATTATTGAGCTAAAAGATAAAGTTGGCTTAGCTAGCATAGATTTAGAATCTACAGGTTTATTACAGGGTGAGACTTATGCAATGCAAGACGAAGCCGTGCAGGCTCTTGTGGCACTTGGTTATGATGCCGTAGATGCCTCTAGGGCTTTAAATGGTATTGATACCACTTTGCCAATAGAAGCCCGTATAAAGGCCGCATTAAAGGCAAGGCGATGATTGATAGAATAATTACCACTACTACAGACGATGAAGATATTATAGAGCAAGAACTAGAGAATACGCTAAGACCTAAAGATTTTTCTAATTATATTGGCCAAGAACGTTTAAAAAAGAATTTACAGCTTGCAATTGCGGCAGCAAAAAAACGCGGGGAGCCACTTGATCATATTTTACTTTATGGCCCACCAGGGCTTGGTAAAACTACCATGGCAAGTGTAATAGCAAACGAAATGGGTGCTCAAATTAGGGTTACAAGTGGCCCCGCAATAGAACGTGCTGGTGATTTAGCCAGTTTACTTACAAATTTGCAAGATGGTGACATTTTGTTTATAGACGAAATCCATAGGCTGCATAGAACAGTAGAAGAAGTGCTATATAGCGCTATGGAAGATTTTAAAATAGATATTATGCTTGGCAAGGGCCCAAGTGCACGCAGTTTACGTTTAGATGTACCAAAATTTACTTTAATTGGTGCTACTACCAGAACGGGTGCTTTGGCGGCACCATTAAGAGATAGATTTGGGATGATGCATAGATTAGAGTTTTATAACCCAGATGAAATCTCTCAAATAATTGTAAGAGCAGCCTCTATATTAGAGTCTGAGCTTGAGCCAGATGCCGCTACGATACTTGCAACTAGGGCTAGGTTAACACCACGTATTGCCAATAGGTTACTTAAACGAGTTAGAGATTACGCAGATGTACATGGAGACGGGGTGATTACTGTGGTAACTACAAATAGTGCATTACAATTATTAGAAATTGACGAGCTTGGATTAGACCCAGCCGATAGGCAACTATTAATTAGTATTATAGATAATTATGGTCAAAATCCTGTTGGTTTACAAACTCTTGCAGCATTAACAGGAGACGAGGC
>JAUPVN010000102.1 GCA_030917025.1 Patescibacteria group bacterium
ATTTTATAACCATTTAAATGTACAATTGGCAAGACGTTACCATTTTGCTTTGGGTCCACCAATTTATTAATATGCCAAGCTGCTGCAGTTGGGCCCGTTTCTGCCTCGCCGTCGCCAACTAACGTTGCTACCATTAAATCTGGGTTATCTAAAGCTGCTCCATAAGATGTAGAAAGCGAATAGCCAAGCTCTCCACCCTCTAAAATTACCCCTGGCGTACCGGGGTTACTATGGCTGGGAAACCCATAGGGCCAACTAAAATTTTGGCAAATATGGGCTATACCATCTAGGTTTCGCTGCGCTTGTGGATAAAACTGTTCTAACGTACCTTCTAAAAATAAATTTGCCTGCAAAGACGGAAAAGCATGCCCTGGGCCAAGTACAAACATAATTTGCTGATTAGTTTTTTTAGATAATTGGCTAAGGTGCATATAAGCAAAATTAACACCTGGGCCAGAACCCCAATGCCCTAATAACCTTGGTTTTATATCATCAAAGGTTAAGGGCCTTTCTAACAAAAAATTATCTTTTAAAAATATTTGAGCCACAGTTAAATAGTTAGCAGCCCTAAAATACTGATCTAACGCTTGCGAATTTTCTAAAGCCATTGTCCACCCTATCTTTATTAATAGTTATGGTTATAGTATACCCGCATATTAGTACAATTGTGAAGAAGATTTTTATAATATAGCAATCCCCAAACAAAAACTGTCTTTTTTGAGGCGATGAATAGATGAGATAAAAATGTGTTTTTATTATGAAATATATCAATAGATACGTTGAACAATAAAAACTAATTTTTAGCCTTCAAGTCGCGCATCAAAATGCAGTTTTTGTTTGGGGATTGCTATACTATTTTAATTTTAATTTTGGCAAATCCCAAGCAGTTAACAGGCCCTCTATGTATTCAGTATTTTTACCTGTTTTAGTGGCAAAAACAACACCTAAACGCCTGCCCTCGTATAAAGCTTTTTCAAACTTATCTCTAACATCTAAAATTAGCGTATTATTTGGCACAAATTCAAAATCGTTAAATTTATTACCTGCAACGTCTAAAAACTTTTTCATCTGAGATATTTTGTTAGTTGTACTTAAGGCAACGCCAAGTTTTGCTTGGTAACCCGTCCACCTTAGCAAAGAAGATTCACTTAAAACCCCTATAAAAATTTTATCTTCATAAACCGGTACATGGGTGTAAATATTTTTGTACATATTAATTGCTACATCATATATAGAATCATTAATATCGGCTACTTTAATAGATTTAACCATTACATCTTTAATTTTTAACGGATCTTCTATCATTTTACGTATATGCGCCATTCGTTCTACTACAAAACTATGTGGTTCGGCAATAATACTATTTTCTTGTGGTGCATATTTATGAACAATTGCGTTTCTTAACTCGCCATATTCTCTTAAATCGTTGGCATAATAGGCAATAACCGAATGATGTATTTCTGCTTTGGTAATTAATTGCAAAAAAGTATCGTGTATATTTTTAGAACCATAAGTTCTTCTTAAATACCGTTCTATAGCACTATAATGATCTAAAAACTGCTCCGCATTTGTCATAATGCTAGCTTATCATAATACTAAATAAAAATAATTACTTATTACGTTTTCTTAAGTTGTGATTTAGCTCTTTTTTGCGCAATCGTAAATTTTTAGGGGTTACTTCTAAAAGTTCATCGGCTTCTATAAAATCTAAACACTGTTCTAAACTAAAAATTGTTGGCGGAGTAAGCTGCACCACACCATCAGAAGAACTACTACGCATATTAGTTAAGTGCTTTTCTTTAACTACATTAATTTCTAAATCATCGCCCCTATTATTAAGACCAATTATTTGGCCTGGGTATACTTTTACACCAGGGCCTACAAAGCATGTGCCTCTATCTTGTGCGTTTTGCAAAGAATATGGGGTAGAAACGCCTTGCTCCCAAGCAATTAAAACGCCGTTTCTTAATTGTTTTAGTGGCGAACCCAAGGGTTCATAACCAGCACTTAAACTATTTATAATAACCGTACCTTTTGTTGATGTTAACAAAACATTTCTCATTCCTAGCATGGCTCTGGTTGGCATAGAATATTCTAACCTTGTAGCTCCGCTACTAGTAATGTGCTGGCTCCTTAGCTCTGCTCGGCGCGATCCAAGCTCCATCTGAACAGCCCCAACGTGCTCGGCTGGCACCTCTATAGTTACGTGCTCTATTGGCTCTTTTTCTACACCGTCTTCTGCTATTGTAACTACTTTTGGCCGGCCAACTTCAAATTCATAGCCCTCTCGGCGCATGGCCTCTATTAATACGCTTAAATGTAGCTCTCCTCTACCAGATACTTGGTAGCCAAGGCCTTGTTGCTCTACACGCAATCCAATATTTATTTCTAGTTCTTTTTTAAGCCTATCACCAATTTGGCGAGTAGTTGTAAAATCGCCCTCTAGGCCTTTCATTGGGCTAGTGTTTGGCCCTAGATAAATCTGTAAGGTTGGTGGTTCTACGGCAATTACTGGTAAGGCCTCTGGCTCTACGCTATCTGCAATAGTTTCGCCAATCTGAGCCTCTGCAACACCAGTAACACTAACAATATCACCGGCCACTGCTTCTGCTATTTCTGTTCTTACTAGGCCTTGGCTTTCGTAAATTTTATCTATTTTTGCCTTAACCTGAGTGCCGTCTTTTTTACACAAAACTACTTGCATTGCCGGTGTAGCTTTGCCCCTACTTACTCGGCCAATAGCATATTTACCCTGAAAGTTATCCCACGCAAGCGCTGTTACTAGTAGCTGAAAAGGCTTATCTGGCTCTACACTTGGGGGTGGCACATCAGCAATAATCGCATCAAAGATAACAGACAAATCGGCGGGTTTTGATTGATCTGCTGGTAATTCATCCCAGGCTTTGCCCTCTCGGCCAATAGCATAATATATTGGGTAATGTAATTGATCTTCTGTAACCGCCAACTCTAAAAATAAGTCATCTAGCTCGTCTTTTACGTCACCAATCCGGCTACCAGATTTATCAATTTTATTAATAACAACCAACGGCTTTAAACCCATTTGCAAAGCTTTGCTAAGTACAAACTTAGTTTGTGGCATAGGGCCTTCTTGAGCATCAACAATCAATAAACAACCATCGGCCATGTTTAAAGTACGTTCTACTTCGCCACTAAAATCTGCATGCCCGGGTGTGTCAATTATGTTTATACGATAATCTTGCCAATGTACAGCAGTAATTTTAGCTGTTATGGTAATACCCCGTTCTTTTTCTTGGTCGCCACTATCCATTAATAGTGTTTGGTTCATTTCTACCTGATTATCTCTAAAAGTATGAGATTGCTTTAAAAATCCATCTACTATGGTAGTTTTGCCATGATCAACATGGGCAATAACGGCAATGTTTCTAATTTTATCTGCGGTATGCATTATTTTCCTACTTACTTTCGCCAAATAAAAATGGCTCGCTTTGTTAGTAATGGTATCAGCGGCCATTGTTTGACGCATCAATAATTTTATTATAGCATAATCTTTGTACAAATACTAGCATAGCCATTCCAATGCAAAACACCATTTAAATGGTAGATGATCGGCTAGTACAAAAAAGACATTTGGAGACAAAGCTTATATAGATATGGTGCGAAGCCAAATGTTTTTTATGTACAGCCTAGCGCTGTCAGAAAGTGGCGTTTTGTTTTGAAATGGCTATAAGTACGTTACTATTAATATATGTTTAGCGCAGTATTATTTGGCGGAATGGGTGTTTTAAGTTTTTGGTCTATAACCAATATATATTTATGGCGTAAAAATAAAAGCCAAAAAGCTTCTTTAAAATATTACTTTTGGCAAATGAACGGTTTATGGAACATCATAAACTTAATAATTGCCATAGTTGCAAGTATTATAGTTGGCATAAATACTGCAAACTTTAACACAAACGATAGCTTGCAATCTTTGCAAATAAAAATAATTGCGGCAAACATACTGCTAGATCTTATTTACGTTACTATTGGCCTAATATTAGAAATTCGTGGCAAAAAAAATACCAACTTACGCTTGCGTGGTTACGGAGAATCCATCCAACTACAAGGCGCCTTTTTATTTTGTTTTGACAGCATGCTAGCCCTTGGCTTAATAGTAACCGTTATTTAGTAACTAATATTTTTATAGTTTATAAGATATAATATTAAACATTGGGGATTGGCCAAGTGTGAGAAATGCCTGTGGCATTTTGCAAGAAACCTTTTCTGATTATAAGCTAGGCTTGTAGTAAGAAAAGTTTGGGGGCGCGAAACGTGCCATGGCACATGGTTCTGGTCCATGCATTCGGGGTGAGGATTGCCAGTGGTAATTCGCAAGTGAGCCAACTCTTGCAAACCGGTTTTGCAAAGAAGTTGCGACGGGCTCGCCAAAGGTGAGTCGAATCCCTTTTTATATTAACAATTCGAACCCCGCTTAGGGTATAATAAAACACAGTTATTGGGGATTGGCCAAGTGGTAAGGCACATGGTTCTGGTCCATGCATTCGGGGGTTCGAATCCCTCATCCCCAGCCAGTTTGCATTTTTAGCCGTTCGAGCCAGAATATCGAACGGCTTTTTGTATTCCCACCGAAGTAAACTTTGATCGAGCGTTGCG
>JAUPVN010000103.1 GCA_030917025.1 Patescibacteria group bacterium
AAATGTTAAGTAATTACTATAACTTGTTATAATTTCCCAATTATAGTGTGCTGGCAAACCTGTAATTTTTTTACTATTTATGTATTTAGATAGTAGGCTTGCCTTAGCCGTATAGCCTAGTTCTACTAGTTGTATATCTATTTCTTGGCTAGAAAGATCTGTATATTGGTAAAGTACATTATTTAATAACGTAATTTCATTTTTGGGGCTAAAATTTATTAGCTGTATAAGATCTAAACTGCTAGAGTAAGAGCCTGCCAATATATTGTTAGTTTGTTTATTTATTTCTTGATTAGATTTACTGATTTTGTTAACATTTTTTTCTAATATATTAAAGAAATTACTATCAAACTGCTTATTATTATAATTTTGTAGCTTAGTTCTTAGTGCATTATATGTATTTAAGCTTTCATGAGATTTTATTGTTAGTAATGTGCATAATGTATTTTTATAATCATTATATTTTCCTATAATATCTATACTATTAATAACAGATAATACAACTGCATCATTACTACTTGTATCTTTTATCTTATTGTTAATTTGCAAGTTATAGCCGGCTAATTTTTTAAGAGCATATATATATTTAGACTTAACTTCTTTTGATATGTTATTAGGCACAACAAAGTCATATTCGTTAGATCTTTTATGTATAGATATTTTTATGTCTTTTAATATTCTAGACAGTAAAAGTTCAGATATTTGTATGTTATTTAATTTAATATTATCTAATACATATTGCTTGTTATTAGCAGTATAATTATGTGCATTTTTGTCATTCATGCATAAATACTGTTGTTTTGTATAATTATTATTTATAACTTTTTGTATATGTACCCAAATTTTAGCATGCACTTTAATAGGAGATTCTGTAGCCACAATAACAGGAATATTACGTTTTTTAGCTTCTATTAAATATCCTGCTCGTATTTTATCTAATTTATTTAATCCGAGGCTATCAAATCTTTCATGTTCATTACGCCCTATTTGACGTTGATGCAAATATTGGGCAGGTGCATCTAAAACTATCATGTAATCTGGCTGATTATTACCTACACTAAAATTTACAATATTTATTATAGAATTATAGTCTAAGTTATTATTGCTGCCGTAATATTGCACTGCCAAAGTAGACAAAAAACTTCTGTCTACAATACAAACAAAACCATTATTTTTATATTTAATAATTGTTTCTAAAGATATTGCGCGAGATGCATTATATAGTAAAACTTCTGCTTTTGGGTTAAGAGGATAGCTTGGATCTTGAGTTATTTTACTAATGGTTTGGGTAGATATATTTGTGGTATTATCGGGCTCTATAAAAGTTTTATACGGTACATTAATTAAGCTTAAAGCATTTGCAAGTAATTTAACTTGAGTACTTTTACCAACGCCTTGTGGGCCTTCTATAACTATGTATAAACCTTGCATCCATAACCTTTACTGCCCATCATTTATATGTAGTATAGCAAAATATATATTATTTAGACCAATCACCACTGTTTTTTCTGTTTCGAGCGGTAAGGTACCAACTATGCGGATTGCTATCTTGAAGTTCTTTATACATTTTTTTGGCTGTTTTAGTATATAATTTATTCTTATAAACATAATCTCTGGTGCTTTGTAATACTTTTTTGCTAGTATTCCCAAGCTGTTCTTGCTCTAATAGCTCAAAATCACAATCTAAGTTATCTGCATCTTTAACTATTTTTGCTTCTAAACTTTTACGATCTTCATATTCTGCCCAAATATTATAAAATTCTGGTTCTAAAATAGTTCCGTTTAGCATATCTTTAATTGCTAGTTCATCTTTTCTTATTGTGTATTCACGAGCAACCATATCGTAATCGTTTGTTCGGCTTTCAGTAATATCATGAATCATTACCATTTTTGCAATTTTGCCAATATCTACGTTTTTTTCGTGAGAAGCAATAACCATAGCTATCCAATAAACTCTAAAATGATGTTCTGCAACATTAGCAAAATTAGTACCAAAAAAACGATGCCACATACGGTTAATATGCCTAATATTGCCCATTTCAAATAAGAAATTTGTATCTTTTTGTAGTGTAGATTGCCTGATCATACTTTTATTATACCAACCCTAGAAATATTAATTATTAAAATATGTTGTATAAATAATACACCAATAGGTTAGTATTGGTGTATTAGGTTAATATATATGTTTATTAAAATTCTGAGTTATCTATTTTAACGCTAGGGCCCATTGTAGTGGTAATGTACATACTTTGTAAGTAGTTACCCTTTACACTTGCTGGTCTGGCAGATTTTAGGCTAGCAAGTACGGCTTTGGCATTTGTAACAATTTTGTCTGCGCCAAAACTTGTTTTACCAATGCTTAAGTGCACTATACCGGTGCTATCAACTCGGTATTCTACTTTACCTGCTTTAGCCTCTTTAACGGCTTTAGACACGTCTGTGGTTACTGTACCGCTTTTTGGGCTAGGCATTAAGCCTTTAGGGCCTAACACACGAGCATATTTACCTAATTTAGGCATCATTGCTGGTGTAGCAATAAGCACGTCAAAGTTTAAAGTACCTTTATCTAGCTTTTGTAAAAATTCTTCATTTGCGGCAATATCTGCACCGGCTGTTTTAGCTTTTTTAACATCTTCTGCATCTGCAAATACAGCTACAGTAACTTTTTTACCTGTTCCTTCTGGTAAAATAAGGCTTGCACGCAAGTTTTGATCTGCCTGGCGTGGGTCTACGCCCAAGCGTACATGTAATTCTACAGATGAATCAAACTTAGTTGTGCTGGCGGTAACTGCTTTAGAAGCGGCATCTTTAAGGTTGTATTGCTTGGTTTTATCAATATCTTTAATTGCTTTACGATATTTTTTACCTTTGCGCTCTACCTTACTACGAACTTTAATTATTTGGCGTGGTTTGGTTGGCTCGTGAGATTCTGTAATTTTGCGCTCTTCTTTGGCTAGTTTAACTTCTGCTTCTTTAATAGCCTTAGCACTACGTTTGCCAGCTTTAGCAATAGTTTCTTTAGCATCGGTTGCAACAACCTTTGCTTCATCTTTAACGGCTTTTTCTACCTTTTTAGCATCTTTTTTAACAGTTTTAGCAGCATTTTTTATTGCTTCTTCTATTTCTGCAATGGTATTTTTTGCTGTTACCTCTAATTTAAGCTCTTTAGCTTTTAGTAATAGTTCGGCTTTTTTAGCCATAATTTATCTCTCTTTCTGTGGTACAATCGGCTTTCGCCTCCCACGCTATATTATTTATACACCAGCAGCAATTATATCGATTACTTTATATCTTACGCTATTTAATCTATCTAATATTTCAATTAGCTCAATATGGGTCATAGTTGGATTATCTGAAATAGAATTTTCAATTATTTGTTTTTCTTGGAATAGTTCATCTATATGTTCTTGGGTTAAACTATTGATTGATGGTAAATATTTAAATGCAATTATGATTATCCCCATTAACATTTGAAAATCTTTAAATACATTAACGTCAATAACTCTTTCTACGTCATCTTCAATACCAACTCCTGCTAAAACATTACTAAGTATTCTTCTAGCATCTAAAGGCCTATCGACAGATATTAATTTTTCAGACATATTATTAAGCCCCTATCTCTACTCCCATGCTGCGGGCAGTTCCTTTAACCATTTTTTTAACTGCGTCTACATCTTGCGTGTTCATGTCTTGTGCTTTTGCTTCTGCAATATCTGTAAGGTCTTTGTCTGATAGTTTTTTGTTTATCTTTTCACTATTTGGTTTGCCAGAGCCTTTTTTAATACCAAGTTTAGCACGTATAAGATCATCCGTTGGAGTGCCCACAACGCGCCACGTCATAGTTTTGTCTGTGTATATGGTTATGTGCACAGTAACTAGTTGGCCCATTTTATCTTTTGTTTGGTCGTTAAATGGATTAATAAAATCCA